>JAITJP010000328.1 GCA_031278835.1 Deltaproteobacteria bacterium | reverse complement strand
AAAGTTAGCTACGCGGCCTAGAGGTCAGATGGTTGGCTTAGATAAAGGGTTTTAGGTATTATGCAAAAGCTAACTTGTAAACTTCCCTTAGCCAGATTATTTAAACCCTGGTAAGTTTTCTGACCTTTTTCCTTGGCCCCGGGTTGTGTTAATATCTACCCTATTGACTGGCCCAGGAAGTTTATTACCCCCCCGCTCTGGGGTTGGCAAGGGTATTAGTCAAAACGGGGCGCCTTAGACGGCCCGAGAACTTTTTTTTTAGCTCTCCATAAGGATTTCATTTGTCAGCAAAGCCCACCACCTCAGGTCCAGATAAAGGCCTTGGCCCGCCCGAGCTTCCTTACGAAGATGAAAATCTTTTGGTAAAGGTTCAAAACCTGACCGTGGGTTTTGGCCGGGGTCAATTTCTGGCCGTTAAGGGCATAGATTTTATCCTTGAGGCCGGGGAGGTGGTTGGCCTGGTTGGGGAGAGCGGGTCTGGGAAATCATTAACGGCTCTAAGCCTAATGGGCCTATTGCCCCATGGGGCCAGGATCGAGAGCGGAGCCATATTTTTTAAGGGCCAGGATCTTTCCAAGCTGGAGTTTAAGGAACGAAGGGATCTTTGCGGGAAACATATGGGCATGGTCTTTCAAGAACCCTTGACCGCCCTAAATCCCGTTTTGACCATTGGTGAGCAGGTGGCCGAGATCTTTCGCCTTAGGCAGGGTCTTTCCAAGGCCCAGGCCCAAAAGGCCGCCCTCAATTTACTGTCCCAGGTGGGCTTACCCAACCCCGGCCAGGCCGCCAAAAGTTACCCGCACCGTTTCTCCGGAGGCATGAGACAAAGGGTGGTCATCGCCATGGCCCTGGCCCTGGACCCAGAACTGGTCATAGCCGACGAACCCACCACGGCCTTGGACCCCACCATCGCCGCCCAGATCATCTGGCTCCTTAGGGACATGGCCAAAAGCCGCCATACCGGGGTGCTTTTTATTACCCATAATCTTAGAATCCTAGCTGGCCTGGCCCAAAGGGTCCTGGTCATGTACGCCGGGATTTTGGTCGAACAAACTCAGGGGGATTTTTCCAATCCCTTACATCCCTATACCACGGGCCTACTTAAAGCTTTGCCGCCCAACCCCTCGGAGGATTCCTCGGAAAGGTTAACCCCCATCCCCGGCCAGCCGCCCTCGCCCTCGGATCGTTTTTCAGGCTGCCCCTTTGAGCCCCGCTGCCCAGAAACCAGGCCCGTTTGCTCTCAAGCCCTGCCGCCCATGATTGAGGTCAGCCCCGGCCGCCTAGTCAGATGTCACAAGTTCGTTTAACAAAAGCCTAAGCCAAGCCCCTTGATCTAGGGCCAATAGCCTTGGCTAATGGGCCTTGCTTTAGGGACTGATTTGGTCGGCCCATTGATTTAAATTCAATTACTCAAAAAAGGTACTTTAATGCTCTCTTTGGAGTCTGTCCGTAAATATTTTCTGCCCACCCAAAGCTTAAGCGGGGAAATAGCCGCCCTTTTTCAGAGCAAACGAAAACTGGCCGGTGGCGTTCAGGCGGTTAAGGGCGTGGATCTGGAAGTTAGAAACGGGGAGATTTTGGGTCTGGTTGGGGAGAGCGGATCTGGTAAATCCACCCTGGGGCGCCTAATGTGCGGACTATATAAGCCCGACATGGGCCGGATACTTTTTAACGGGCGAGATTTGACCCTTTTTGATAAAAAGGAATTTAAAAATTTTCGGGCCAAAGTTCAATTCATGTTTCAGGATCCGGCCTCGTCCCTAAATCCCAGGCTCACGGCCAGGTCGGCTTTAACCGAAGGCCTAATCATTCATAAGATCGGCACCAAGGCCCAAAAAATCGCCAAGGTCAATCAGCTGATGGAAGAAGTGGGCCTAAGCCCGGAATTGGCCAGCCGCTATCCCCACCAGTTTTCCGGCGGTCAACGTCAGCGCCTTTGCTTGGCCAGGGCCCTATCGCTCGATCCCACCCTCCTGATCGCCGATGAACCGGCCTCGGCCCTGGACGTTTCCATCCAAGCCCAAATCATCAATCTCCTATTGTCCCTTAAGGAAAAACGGGGCCTGACCATGGTTTTGATAAGCCACGACCTGGCCTTGGTTTGCTTGATGGCCGATAGACTGGCCGTCATGTACGGCGGCCTGTTAATGGAAGTTTTTCCCAGATCACTTCTGGGCCAGGTTGACCACCACCCTTATGTCAAGGCCCTTTGGGCTTCCATTGATTCCACCTCTAAAAGCGAACTGATCTTGGAAGGCGAACCGCCCGATCCCCAAAATCCTCCCCCCGGCTGCCCCTTTAATCCCCGCTGCCCCGAGGCCAGCGCTATCTGCCTGGCCAAAGAAATCGAAATGATCCCCCTGGGAGCTGACCGTTTTTGCGCCTGCCATAAACGAAATTAAGACCCAATTGGGCCTTAATTTCAATTTCGACAATTTTTCAAATCCCCAAGCTCAATCTCCAAGCGGCTTTGGCCTTGCGGCTTTGGCCTTTGGGATTAATTTTTTTTTAATCACCTTTAGAGCTTACTTTTGCTGGGGAGGTTAGTGAACTCATCTGAGTTAATGGTGTCAGTCATTTGCCTAAAAACCGGGGGATCGATCCTGGCCCCGTTTATGTAAAGGCCATAGTGCAAATGAGCCCCGGTCACCCGGCCAGTTTTTCCCACCAAGCCCAAGATATCGCCTTTTTTTATGTCCTGGCCCTCCAGGGCGTCAATACGAGACAAGTGAAAAAACATGCTGATTAAGCCCTGGCCGTGATCGATATAAACGGAGTTTCCGGCGAAAAAATGATTTCCAGTCAAGATGACCTTTCCGTCGGCCGGGGCTTTAACCGGGGTTCCTTCGGGGACCAAATAATCGGCTCCGGCGTGGGGCCTGGGATTCATGATTCCGTTTAACCTGGTCTGACGACCAAAGGAGCTATTGATGCGCCCGTTAACCGGTTCAATGAAAGCCCCGCTCCAGAGTTTATCCGGGCTTTGGGTGCCCAAGGCCTTAATGGTGGCCTCTCTTTCGATTTTGGTTCTTTCAAGATCGTCCGGAGAGAGATCGACCTGACTCTGGGGGACTTTTATGTCCCTGACCCCGTAAGATTTATCCTTAACCGTGACGGAAAGGCTTCTTTGTTCCCCGGGCCCCGGGCCCCAGGTGACCTTAAGGGGATGATCGCCAATTTTGATCATGACGTCGGCCCCAAATAAGCCCATGAGTTCTCCCCGATGCGGGAAAAAGAAAATGGCTTTTCCGTCAAAGCTGCCCTTAACTGGGGCCTCCGGTCTTAAGCCGGAGATCACCACCCGTCCCGGAGCCCCACGATCCATGGGGTTGGGCAAGACGGTAATTTCCACCTCGGCCACGGGCTCCGGGCTGGGAGAAAAGTCAGCGGCGCGGCCCAATTGAGCGACAATAATCGTGGAAAAAATGGCGCTTAACAAAAGTAGGCTAAAAAAATTTTTTTTCACTCTGGGCACAAAAAAACGCCCCATGGCCCTGGCCAAAATAGAAGGTTTTCGGAACCGCTTCACTCTCGTGACTTAGCGGGGGATTGTTTTAAAAATAGGTCATGGTATTCGAGGTCACTTAGGTGTCTTTTTAAGGTGACGGCCACCAGTTTAAAAAAGGTGGTAAGTTCTTCCTGGCTAAGCCTGGGAAGCAAGACCTCCATAAGGTCGTCATCGGAAAGCTTTTGCAAATAAACGGTCAAGGTGGCCAGGTCCGTTTCTCGGTCAAAACCCTCGGCCAAAGGACCGGTCCAGGTCTCGACAAAATCGTGCTTATGCTGCCGATCCATCGGCTAAATACCCCTGGCCTTTCACCAAAATTTTTTCCTGACTAACCAGAACCCTCACCAAAAAAACACGCA
>JAITJP010000174.1 GCA_031278835.1 Deltaproteobacteria bacterium | reverse complement strand
TGGACCAGCCCACCCAGGCCTTGGAGGACCAATCATCTTGGCGGCCATGAGCCTAAACCTGCCCTAAAGCTGACCCCTAGACCGGAAAAAATATAGGGCTTGGTGGCTGTGATTTAGTTTAATATTTTTGTTAGATTTATTATTTATATTCTAGAAATTAGTTTAATTAGTTTTATTAGCTATCAGCGCTGTTGGAAAAACCTTACAGGGAAATGGTCAGGTAGCCGTGACCAAGGGCAAAAATGATGACCAGGACGCCGGCCTACCTTTGGTTTAGCTGAAAATTTTCTGGACTGGCCAGGACCAGCCAGCCCTGGCCTTGGAAGGGCCCATTATCTTGGCGGCCATGAGCCTAAACCTGCCCTAAAGCTGACCCCTAGACCGGAAAAAATATAGGGCCTGGTGTCCGGGATTTAGTTTTAATATTTTTGTTAGATTTATTATTTGTGTTATATAGATTAGTTTAATTAGTTTTATTAGCTATCAGCGCTGTTGGAAAAACCTTCCAGGGAGATGGTCAGGTAGCGGTGACCAAGGGCAAAGATGATGGCGTCTAAGATTAAGCCAATAAAGGCAATGACCAGGACGGCGGCGTACATTTGGTTTAGCTGAAAGTTTTCTTGGCTGGCCAGGACCAGCCAACCCAGGCCCTTGGAAGCGCCCATCATCTCGGCGGCGATAAGCATAAACATGCTGTAACCTAGGCTTAACCTGAGGCCGGAAAAAATATAGGGCATGGTGGCCGGGATGACGATTTTTAAGAGTAGCTTTTTTTTGTCTAGGCCAAAGGCCCGGCCGGCTTTTATTAGAAAGGGGTTAACCGTGGAGGCGCCCTGGATGGTATTGAAAGTAATTGGCCACAAACAGGTCCAAAAAATGATGGTTATTTTGGGGCTTTCGCCAATGCCCATAAAAAAAATCAGGATATGAAAAAGTAGGAAGGGATTGATTTGGCTTAGGACTTCTAGGGGGATCTCTAGAATGATTTTAAGTTTGGAAAAAAAGGAGCCCAAAATAAGACCCAGGGGAATTCCGACCAGGGTGGCCAGTAAAAAGCCAGGGATGGCCCGGCCTAGGCTGACCCTAAGGTGCTCGCCCATGATGCCAAGCTCAAAAAGATGGGCCGTGGTTTCCAGGACCCGGGTAAAGGGCGGGAAAAAAACTTGGTTAATGATGTTTAGGCGGCTTAGGCTTTCCCAGAGCAGCAAAAAGGCCAGTATGCTTAGGTAACCTTTTAGAAAGGCAAGGACCTGGCCGGAGATTTTTTTAAAAATCCTCCATAAATTTATTGGACCTGGCCAGGCGGCCCTTCTAAGGGGAATCGATTCCATGGAAAACCTTTTTTGAAATTAAATTTAAGCCCGGACCGGTCTGGACCATTGGGCTAGCTTGGTTAGGGCTTATTCGGTCCAGACCCGGTATTCGGGGATGATGGTGGGATCGTTTAGGCGCCGTTCGGCCAGGATTATTTGCTGAAAACCGATGGCCAGGACCAAGGTAAAAATAGCTATGGCCAGGAAGATTTTTAAGGGAGAAATTTTTTGACGGCTATCTAGGGGGCGGCTGGGGCCCAGGATGGGGTCAACTGATTCTTTCCAAAAAAATAGGCCGTTTTGCAGGAAGACCAAAAAACGATTTATTAAAAGGCCCAGGATAACCACGCATAAACCGGCCCCGTAGATTCGGGGCACTTGGTAAAGGGCCCCGGCGCTGTGGATGATCCAACCAAGACCGGCCGTGGCCCCGGTCATTTCGGCGGCAATTAGGATAAAAAAACTCATTTCCACACCAATCCTAAGGCCGGAAAAAATTTGCGGGGCCGTGGCCGGTAAGACGATTTTCCAAAAGGCGCTAAATTTAGAAGCCTTCATTGAGCGGCCGATTTTTATGAGACTTGGATCGATGTTTCGGACCCCAGTTAGGGTGGAAAAAAAGATCGGCCAAAGGGAAACCCAGGTCAGGACGGCGATTTTGGGAACTTCGCCCGAGCCAAAAAAAACCACGAACAGGGGAAACAGGCAATAGGGGTTAATTAGGCCAAAAACTCGAAGGAGAGGCTCCAAGAAGTGGGCCGTGTGGGGAAAAATTCGGCCCAAGGCGTAAGCCAAGGGCACGGCCAAGATTAGGGCCATTAGTAGGCCAATTAAAACCCGGGCCAGGGAGACCATGATGTGATTAAAAAGAAAAGCCTTTTCCCAAAGTTCCTTGGTGGCGGCCAGGGTTTGAAAAAAACTGGGCAGGAAAGCTTCATCGATTAAGCCCAGTCGGCCCGAGAGTTCCCAGCTGGTCAGGGCCAAGATTAGTAGGCCAAACTTTAAGCTTAGCCAATAAAGGGGCTGGTAAAGGGCTTTAATATGAAGGCCTGGGCTTATGGGCATTGGGGCAACTGTCATTGATGATTGGCTTTATCCAGGTTTATGAGTTAAATTTATGGCTTTGCTGATTTTTTCTATGAAAGTCGTCGAGACTTTCATTTGCTGGGGTGTTAAAGTTTTATCATGAGTGTTTTTTTAAGGCGCCCTGGAAAGGCGTTTACTTAAATAACTTGGGCTTCCTTCCAGTTGACCAGGCCTTTTTCAAAAATGCGAAAAAGCTTGTCGATTAGGAGGCCAAAAAGGACGATTATGGTGGTGCCGGCGTAGAGTTTGGGGATCTGGTAATTTATCTGGGCGTTTATTATTAGCCAACCTAGGCCCCTGGAGGCGCCCATCATCTCGGCCGGAATGAGCATAAAAAAGGCCGTGCCGGCGGCCATGCGCAGGCCGCTAAATAAAAAGGCCGAGGAAGAAGGGATGACGATTTTTAAAAGTAAACCGATCTTGCCCATGCCCATAGATCTGGCCAGTTTAATGAGATTAGGCTCAACCGATTTTACCCCCAAGGTGGCGTTAAGTAAGATGGGCCAGATGGCCACCCAAAAAATCATGGCCACTTTGGAAAATTCGCCAATGCCAAAAAGGAGTAAAAACACGCTAAAAAGGGCAAAGGGATTGAACTGGCCCAGGAAAACCAAGAGGGGATTAAAAACCCGTTCGAAATTTTTAAACCAGCCGCCCAGCATAAATCCTAAAGGCACGGCCACCAGGGCGGCCAGAATAAAACCGTAAAAGGCCCTTAGAACCGAGACGCTGGCGTGTTTGTAAAGGGAGCCGTCCTTTAGGTACTGCCAAAGGGTCTCGACTATGCTAAGCGGGGAGGCCACGAAAGTCATGGGCAGAAAACCGCTGGAGCAGCCCAGCTGCCATAGGAGAATAAAAAGGACTATGGAGCCGCCTCGGTAAAATAGATCGGCAAGAGTTTCAGAGTTAAATTTCATGGTATTTACTCATGGGTGTTTTTTGGTGAAAGTCGTCGAGACTTTCATTGGCTGGGCTGTTAAAGTTTTATCATGGGTGTTTTTTTGTGTTTTTTTTGGTTGAGCTATGGCTTGGTAATTTTTGGGATATTTGGCTCAGGGCTCAGGGCTTTTTGGTTTTTTTCGGATATTTGGCTCAGGGCTTTTTGGTTTTTTTTCGGGTTTTTTTTCGGGGGCCTTTTTTTATCAATCAAGCTTAACTTCTTCTTTAAAATCCAGGAAAAAATTCTCAAGTTTATTTAGAAGTAAGCTCATAAGCATGCCCAGTAAGGCGATGCCCACCACGCCCACGTAAATACGGGGGATGTAATTATTCATGGAGCTATTGTGAATAAGCCAGCCCATGCCGGCCGAGGCTGAGAGCATTTCCGCGGCAATTAGGAAGAGAAAAGCCGTGGTGGCGCCCATGCGCAGGCCGGTAAAAATGGAGGGCAAGGCCCCGGGCAGAACCACCTTTTGAAAAATGACCCCTTTACTGGCCCCCATGGATCGGGCCGTTTTTAGGAGAATGGGGTCGATATTTTGTACCCCGCCAATGGTGGTATTGAGGATGGGAAAAAGGCTGGACCAAAAAATGATGGCAAATTTGGCCAGCTCGCCCACGCCAAAAAGGAGAATAAAAAGCGGGAAAAGGGCAAAGGGGTTGATGTTTCCCAAAAGGGCCAAGAGCGGAGACATGAATTTGGTAAATCTAGGAAACCAGCCGGCCAAAACCACGGCCGAGGGGATGGCCACGACTATGGCCGCCAATAAGCCCAGTAAGACCCTTTGGCAGCTGGTGGCGGCGTGAATGAAGATTTGCCCGTTGGCCACCAGTTTAAAGGCGTCGGCCAGGACCGTGGAGAGGGGCGGAATAAAACGGCCATCGGCCAGGCCCAGGTAAGGGGCCATCTGCCAAAGAAGCAAAAAAGCGATTATTCCGTACCAACTCATGATCCGGTCACGAAAACCTTTTATTTCCTTGGCCGGAAGTTTATTGGCCTTGGGCAGAGTTAGGGATCGATTGGGATCGGCGCCAAAACTCTCGCCGGTAAGTTCTATTTCTCTCATGGTCCTACCTACAAGCCCCGGCTGAAAAAAGCTTTCGTGGGTGATTTTGGTTAATTTTTAGGGGCTGGTTTGATTTTTGGAACCAATTAAACTGGCCGAAAAATAAGACCCCCGGGCTTCTTATTTTTGAGCTAGTTTTTTTAGGGCTTCCTTAATGGGCAGATGGGCGCTAAGAGCCAGGAGGCCCCGCTCGGAGAGGGCTTGGCTGGCCGCCGGGCCGATGCGGCCGGCCAGGACCAGGCCGCAATCGCTTAGCAGATCGGCCCTTTGGCTGAGCAGGGCTTGGTCGTGTTTTTTATCCTGACAGGGACAGGGGCCGGCCCGTTCTTCCACAAACTCATAGGTGGGGCCATTTTCGGATTGGATTAGTTGGTAGATTAGAAATTTATCCACCCGGCCAAAGCAGGCGTCGATGTTTTGGCCGGTTTCGGAGGCCACGGCCAGTTTGTCGGGCTTATAGGGGCCTAGTTTAGGCCGGGGCGGGGGGGCCATTGGGCCTGGGCTGGCTTGGGGCTGAATTTTTGGCTTTTTTGAGGCGGTCATTGGAATTCACCGTTTTTTTTGGGAGGCGATTTTTTTTTCTTAACCATGAGAAAAGGTCTCTTCGATGGGGCCAAAATCTTGGTAGAGATCTTGGGCGTAATCGGACAGGCCTGGAATACCGCAGGCGTCGGCCCGACAGCGCCGACAATTACGCTTTACGGGTAGATATTTTTCAGCCGCCTTTTGGGCCTGATCTAGTTCCCAGGCCGTGGGTTGGCTTAGGTGGGCTAG
>JAITJP010000398.1 GCA_031278835.1 Deltaproteobacteria bacterium | reverse complement strand
AACTTAAAAAAATCACTCAGCCTTGCTTTTTAGCCCAAGGGCCAGCCTAATAAACCAGCTTAATGGTCAACTAGGCCCATAGGCCCAGTCATTTATAAAATTAAGGGCCTGGGCTTAATCGCTCACCTAGGTTAAGCCTTATCTCGTTACCAGGGCCAAAGACCCAGCCAAGCGCCAGGACGGCCTCAATTAAGCTCGCCCCCAAAGGGATTTTAAGGTCTACCTACGATAGCCCAAAAAATTTATCCCATGGCCAAGAGCCAACCCTCTGCCCTAGGCCGGCCCAAGAGCCCGGCCCAAGAGCCCGGTTATGCCCAGAGCCTAGCCTCAATTAGGCCCATGGGCTAAGGCCATCGCCAAAGCCAACTAACCAAGGCCATTATAAAAAAAACCGGGCCCCAAACTCAAAGCGGCCAAACTGGCTAGGGGGCTTATTTTTTCTCCTCCAGGTAGTAAATGCCGGCCAGTTCTCGGTAGCGTCTGGAAGCGTCGAGGCCGTAGCCCACCAGAAAACCATCGTCCACTTCAAAGGCCACGTAGTCAAGGCTTACTTCGAATTGCCGGCGGGCTTTTTTGTTTATGGCCACGGCTAGCTTTAGGGAAGCCGGATCTCTGGATTTGAGGAATTCTAAAAGCCAGTTGAGGGTAAGGCCGCAATCGGCGATGTCTTCGATTATTAGGACATGGCGGCCCTGGACGTTTCGTTCAAGATCTTTCAACATGACCACTTTTGAACTGGAGGAGCGATTATCCAGGTAACTTGACAGCCGGATAAAATCAACTTCCAAGGGCACGGATAGGTGGCGAATTAGGTCGGCCATGAAAACGAAGGCGCCATTTAAAACGCCAATAACGAGTAAGGTCTCTCCTGGCACCAGGAGGCTTTTGTAGTGGGAGCTTATCTCGACCCCCAGTTCGGCCACCCGGCGGTTAATGGTTTCATGGGAAATCAAAGGGATAAGTTCGTGGTCTGGTAATGGTGTCATTTGGGTCTTTCGCCATGGGTTAATGAATTGGAAAAAAATTGGATTTTTTGGGGACCAAAAAAGGCTGGTCCAGGCCTGGTCAGAAAAAAATTGTTTTTTGTTTTTTTTTGTTTTGGGCCCAGGAATTTTTATTTATTAAAAAGGCTGGGCCAGTTTATGGATCAGCCGGCCGGGGCTTAATTTAAACTTCCACGGCGTGGTTGGAAGCTTTTATGACGTTTGAGTGATGTTTATGGGAAAAAGCCCGATCAAGGCGGATTTTGGCCACCCGGTCTAGTTCCTGAGTTAAAAGATTAAAAAAAGTCTTGATGATCCTGATGACGGCATCTTTGGTGTCTTTTTTGGCTTGGCCGGTTTTTTCGTCCAAGTAAAGGTCTCGTCTTAGAAATAGGCCCAGGGCTTTAAGGCGGGGCTGTTGATCCAGTTCTTTGGGAATGACCGCCCCCGAGATGGGCCAGTTAAGTTGGGGCCAAAAGCCCAGGCTTCGAAAAATATGTCCAGCCAGGGCGGTCAGACCGTCCGGGGTATGATCGTCTGAGGAGCCCAGGGTGACTTGGGGCCTGGGGTAACGGTGATCGCGTTCATGGGGCTGGGGGAAGGTGGCAAAGGAGCGCAGGGTCACCAAGGCCACCAGGTGTTGGCTGCCCAGCTGTTCCAGGCAGTGTTTTTTTAATTCCTGGGCGTAAGGGGCCACGGTTTTTTCCATTAAAAATTTATGATCCGATTGGCTCCAATTGGGGAGGTTGCGGTCTTTGGTGTCTTTGGTCAGTAAGATGGGGCCGGCTTGGTTGGTTTGGCCAAGTTCTTGGGCCACCAGGCCCAGGGGATCGGCCACCAAGGGGCTAAAGGGAAAAGAGACTAGGGGCCAGGGACCGCGTTTGGCGTCACCCTGGGCCGCTTCTTTGGCCAGGGCCAAGAGATAGGGGTCGCAGAGGCGCCAATGTTCGGTTCGTAAATCGCTTTGATTAAGCGGCAAGCGTTTTTGGACCGCCGGAGGGATGGCTAATCCTCCGTATGGGACGTTTACTACCAGGCCGGCCAAGATTTACCTCCCTGGGGGGCTAAGAATAAGTCAAAAAACTTTATGATTTAGTGGCGGCTTAGCTGGCTGGGTTTTAGTCAGGGGCCCTAGGGCCCAGACCAAAAACCAAAAAAACCAGGGGTTTTTTTGGGCCCGGGCCAGGGAAAATGATAATTGGCCAAATGGCTTGGGCCTTTGGTCAAAGGCTAATTTTTGTTTGTTAAGCTAAAATTATAAAAGTCTAATGGATATTTGTAATATAAGTCTGAAATTATTGTTATTTAGTTAAAATCTTAAAGCCATTAAGTTGGCTTTAGTCTAAGGTCAAGATAGCCTGGCCCTAGATAAAAATTCTAAAAATCAGAAAATAAGTAAAAAAAATAATATCTAACAGGGCTGGTCAGTCTGGGGCTGGTAGGCTATACTTTAATGGTATATTTAACAGCCTCGCGGCGGCGAGGTCAAGGCCCAATTAAAACCTGGCTTGGGCCGCGAAAAGGGCGGCCAAAATTGAAAGGACCAATAGTGAGCGCGGCCATTGCCCCAATCAATATCGAAGAGCGTCTGGAGGCCCTTAGGGAGGCTTTGAAAAAGTCTAAGCTGGATGGGATCCTAATCTCCAGTCAGGAAAACCGGCGCTTTTTTTCAGGATTCACGGCCACCGACCCCATGCTAAATGAATCAAGCGGGGTTTTATTGATTTTGCTAAATGAAGCCTATTTAATAACCGACGGGCGATACCTGGTCAGCGCGGCCGAAGAAGCCAAGGCTTTTGAGGTCGTGACCACGGGCCTGGGTGGCCTGCCTCGGACTTTGGAGGCCTTGATCAAAGAGCCAACCCGGTTGGCCTTTGAGCCGGATTACCTAAGCTACGGCCTGTTTAAAAACCTGTCCGAGATAAAAAATATCT
>JAITJP010000236.1 GCA_031278835.1 Deltaproteobacteria bacterium | reverse complement strand
AGATCAACGTGGTTTAGGATGGCGTATTTGTTTAGCTCATCGTGGGGCTGGCCGGCCAAGACCACCAAATTGACCTGTTCCTTACGATCGTCTGGGATATAGGCCTTGAGCTTGGAAGTGAGTTCCTCGAGCAGGCGATCGGCCACCGAGAGTTCCTTTTGGGGATCCACGGTCAGGATCTGATCGAGCTGGCCCTGCTCCACGACCGTGGCCACGGTCACCTTGGTGGCAAAGGCCTTGCCAAAGGCCAGGCCCCATTCAATGGCCGTGTCAGCGTCCTCGGAAAAATCGCAGGCGATCAGGATGGACTCGATACGGTGCAGGGAGGCCCTTTCGTGGGGCAGTGAGCCTGGCACGATAAAAAAAGGCACGTTTAGGGTACTCATGAGTTTTCGGCTAACCGAGCCCAACAAGAGACGCTCCAGACCGCTTCTGACATGGGTGGCCGCCACCAGTAGGCCGGCCGAGTAGTCATCGACCACGGTTTGAATTTCTTTGGCCGGGTAACCTATGGAAATACATAGTTCCCACTCCAGGCCCTCAATGTCCCCCAAGATGTCGGCCACCTGGGTCCGGGTGGACTGCTCAACCCTGACCTTTAATTCCTGGGGATCAACCATGGATTCACCGTAAGGGGTCACGGCCGGCAGGTCAATGATGTGGGTAATGACCAGCTTGGATTTAAAGCCCTTGGCGATGTAAGCGGCCAAAGGGATGGCTTTGTTGGAGCCTTCCGAAAGATCGGTGGCGCAGACTACGGCTGGCATGGAAATCATGGCATCCTCGCTTGTAAAACTTGATTTTCGACCTGAGTGACCCGAGCCGGGCCTTTCTTATTTTACCGCCATTGGGCCAATCTCAAAAGCACAAAACGCGTTGGACTAAAAAAGGCTCTTTTAAAAAAAATTAATGATATTTTCTAAAAGTATTATTTTGTCTAGGTCTTAACTGGACTTTTTGTGAAATTAAGCTTAAATTTTTATTTTTGTCTAGGGGCCAGCTTGGCCTCAAAAAGCCGGAAAAAAGCCCACGATTCAATTTAGAATCGTGGGTTGGGCTGGGCTTAAGGGCCCAGGGCCGCGGCCAAAGGGCTAAATTTCGGTTAAAAGGGCCAGCTTGGTTTTGCTGGGAGCGCTTAGTTCGATACGCCTTTGAATCAAAGGGGCTAAGCTGGGTCCGGTAAAAAAGCCTGAGATATTAAGTTGTTAGTCTATTTTTTGGCTCGGCCCGCTTTTTGCGATATGGGCTAATGAGGCTTAGCTCCAGTAAAGTTTTGTCGCTCAAACGTTTTTGGAGCGCTCCGGGGCCCTCCTTAAAATGAGCCTGAGGTTGGGCCCCGCTAAACAAAAAATCCAGTCCGTCAGAGAGAAATTTTAGAGATGTCAAGCCTAGACCGCACTTTAGAGGCCAAAGAAAGCTTGAAAGTTAGCCCCAGGGCCCTGGTGGTCCTCGGTCTGGCCGGCCTGGTTTACGTCCTGGCCGCCCTGGAGCGTATTTCGCCCCCGGTGGTGGCCCTGGACATCATGAAATCTCTGGCCATTGGCCCGGATTCTATGAGCCTCATGTTTTCGGCCACTTTCTTCGTTTACGCCTTTACTCAGCCCCTGGCCGGTTTTGGGGCCGATCGTTTTGGGCCCAAAGTCTGTTTGCTGACCAGCGTGGGCCTGTTGGCCCTGGCCTCGATTTGGTTCGCCAAAAGCCAATCGCACCTATCGGCCACCCTGGCCAGGGCCCTGGTGGGTTTTGCCGCCGGTTTCGCTTTTGTCCCGGCCGTGCGCCTGGCCGCCAATTGGCTACCGGGCCGCTATTTCGGTTTAGCCTCAAGTTGCATTTTGGCCGGAAGCGCCCTGTCAAATTTCCTGGCCGGATGGCCCTTGGCCAAAACGGCCACGGCCTTTGGCTGGCGCTGGTCTTTCATGGGTCTGGGTCTAATCCTGGTTGGATTTTTTATCCTGGTTTTGTTCATCGTCTCGGACGGCCCAAAAAGGCAAATCTCCGAAGCCCTTAAGGCTTCGGGGGAGGCCGGGGCGGCCGGGGCGGAGAGCCAAAAAAGTCAAACCAAGCAAAGCCTTGGTTTTTGGGCCTCGACCAAACTGGTTTTGTCGGCGCCCATTTTTTGGCTGATTAGCTTGGTCTACACCGGAACCGATCTTTTATACGACACCTTCACCGGGCTTTGGGCCGGGCCCTATTTGATGGAAGTTTATTCGCTGTCCTCAATCGAGGCCGGCAACATGTTGTCTTTGGCCGCTTTTGGCTTTTTGGTGGGCGGGCCCTTGGTGGTGACTTTGGGCGATAAGCTGGGCTCATACGGCAACATGATTATTGGCTTGGCCCTGGGTAACCTGGCCATAACCAGTTTTATCATCTGGGGCCCGGCCATAGCCAAACCCTGGATGCTCTATCTTCTTTGTTTGGTGGCCCCCCTGGCCGTTCACGCCACCAGTTTACTTTTCGCCATTGGAAAAAGTTTTTTCCCGGAAAAGGTCACCGGAACGGTCATTGGTTTTCTAAACCTGGTGCCCTTTATGTTTGGGGCCATCATGCAAAGCCTGATTGGCCGGATCTTGGCCTATTTCCAAAACAACCCCCTTTACGCCGATTCGGCGGCCAGCCTGCGCTACGGTCAAGCCTTTAAGCCGGTCCTGGCCTGGGCCTTCCTGACCGTCCTGGCCGCCTTTTGGCTGCGCCGAAGAAGTCGAGAAACAATTTATAAATAGCCAATAAAAAAAAAGGCCGGGTTCGCCCGGCCTTTTTTTTTTGTTGGCCTAAAAAAGGTCATTAGGAGACCTTGGTCATAAGAGGTTAATTTTAGGTAGAAAAAAATTAATTGGCCTAACCAGAGGGGCTTAAGCTTGAGGTTTTATCGGATTGTTACGATTTTTATGGGGGCCGGATAAAAAATATTCCGATAATTAAAGGCCTTTTAGCCCAGGGCGACTAAAGGGCAAGCAAGATTGTCAAAAAATTTTTTCATTTTTTAGTTGACAAATGTTTTTAAAACTGATAAATTACCTATACATCTAATTCTAAAATACAGAATTCAATTCCGTAATGCGGAATAAAACAAAAGACCTTTGATTGTAAGTTCTAGAATGTGGAATTAAGTTCCATAATCTGGAATTAAAAAGTGGCTTTGAATTCTGTAATGCGGAACTTAGTTTTGCATACTGGAATAAGGGCCAGCCGCCCCTATCCGGCTGGCCTGAAGAGAGGTTAACCATGCTAAACCCAGTGGCCTCCGATCCTCATGAAAGCGAAGGAAAATCTTCGGTTTTACACCAAAAACGGATTTCAAATCGGCCTGGCCGATTAAATTTGGCTTCCGACTCAGCCTTAAAAAAACTAAATCAGCAAAATAAGCCCAATCACTTGGCCGGGGCCGGCCTGGAGGAGGCTTTGGGCTTTGTGGCCTGCCTACCCATGCTAAACGGCCTACCCATGGGGGTGACCCTGATTAACGGTCAGGGCCTTATTTTGCAGGCCAACCAGCAAGCCCGGGTCTTACTGGCCGGCTCCTCCAAAGACCTTTCCGGCAGCCACCTTTCGGAACTCTTGCCCATGGGTCATATTGAGATCCTAAAAGCGGCCCATTCAAAGCGTCAAGCCGCCGGCTTGATCCTGCCCGAACTGCCCAACTGTTTCATTCAGCTGACCCCCATCGCCGAATACGATTCCGGAGCCGTTCTTTGTTTTTTCGATAACCGCCTTTGGAAGCCTTATTTGGGCAATTCGGCGGCCATCGATCCCCTGACCCCTTACATCTCCCGTTTTATCGAATCATCGCCTGACGGCATAACCATCATCGACCGCCATGGCATCATGATCAAAGTCAACCAAGCCGCGGCCGGTTTTGTCGGGGTCAAGAGATCCAAGCTCGAAGGCCAACACGTCAGCTATTTGATCACCAAAAACCTGGTCGATTCGATTTTATCGCTAGACGTCCTGAGAACCGGCCAGCCGGTCAGTAAGGTCGTGGAAAATCGCCGTTCCGGGAAAAAGGTCCTTTGCACGGCCTCGCCTATTTTTAACAACGGCGGGGAAATCGACCTGGTCATCTTAAACGAAAGGGACATCAACTCGATTGTCTGCCAGCGGCAAAAACCCGAAAAACGCTTTAAAAAAATCGAGGATTTTACCCCCCTGCCCGGAGACGAAGTCAGCGACTCTGGTAAACAAGACCTGGTGGCCGACAGCCAAGCCATGGCCGCCGTCTTGGGCACGGCCACCATCTTGGCCCACCACGACGTTTCTCACGTTTTGGTCTGCGGCGAGAGCGGCACCGGAAAAAGCCTTTTGGCCAGATATATTCACTCAAATTCCCGTAGAGCCGATCAGCCCTTTATGCACATAAACTGCGCCGCCCTGCCAGAACCCTTACTGGAAGCCGAGCTTTTTGGTTACGACAAGGGCGCTTTTACCGGCTCCGATCCCATCGGCAAAGCCGGGCTCCTGGAGACGGCCGGGAGCGGGACCTTGTTTTTGGACGAGATCGGCGAGATGCCCCTGTCCATACAAGCCAAGCTCCTGACTTTCCTGGACACCATGGAATTTAGGCGCATTGGCAGCGGCCGCGTCTTAAAGGCCAAGTGCGCCGTCATCTCGGCCACCAATCAGGATCTTGACGCCCTGGTAACGGCTAAGGAGTTTAGGCAAGATCTGTCTTTCCGGCTAAAGGTTTTTAGCCTAACCATACCCCCCTTACGTAAGCGGCCCGAGGACGTAGCCCATCTGGCCAAGGTGGCTTTGGATAAGTTTAACGCCATCTATCACACCAACCGGACCATCGACCCGCTGGGCTGGGATATTTTGACGGCTTACCAGTATCCCGGAAACGTCCGGGAACTTTTCAACATCATCCAACAGGCCGTTCTTTTAAGCGACAAGAAGTCCATTGGAACTTTTTTAAAGAACACTTTGCTCAAAACCGAAGAAGGTCTCAAAATTAAACTGGAAAGCCCCTCCGGGGCGCCCAAAGCCAGCCTGGGCTCGGCCGTGCCGCCCATCTTGGATGAGGCCAAATGCGAGCTGGAGAGAAACGCCCTGCGCCAGGCCATCGCCAAGAGCCGCAACACCCGAGACATCGCTTCCTACCTGGGTATCAGCCAAGCCAGCGTTTCCAGGAAACTTAGGAAATACGGCCTTGATTCCCCGGGGGCCCGCAACAAATCCATAGCCGGTAAGCCCAATTAAGAAGCCGCTCCTAAACTTGGCTTTAGAAGCGGCCTGGGTTGATTTTGGGCTATTTAAAGAAAGCCGCTAGCGGCGACGAGCTTTGAGGGGATAGTTTGGGGTGCCCAGGCGGCTGGAAATCATGGCGGCGGCCTCAAAGACCGAGTCGGCCATATGGGCCAAGATTTTGTCGTTTAAGCGGACCACCGGGGCGGAGATGCTGATGGTGGCCAGGACGTTGGTTTGGTGATCGAAAATGGGGGCGGCCACGCACCTGACCCCGGAAAAGATCTCTTCGTTGTCATAGGCGATGCCTCTGGCCTTAGTCTCCTCAAGTTCCTTTTCTTGAATTCGCCATTCTTTTTTACTCATGTTTTCTTCATTTCTAATCCGGTCAAGTAACTCTTCGGCCTCGGGGTTTTTCAAAAAAGCCAGATAGGCTCTACCCGAAGCCGAACGAATCATGGAAAAACCCACGCCAATTTTCGTGTCTTGCCTTAAGGGGTGATTGCCCACGTGGATGTCCACCACCAGCATGTCGGTTTCATGGGGTATGCAGAGATTAACCGTTTCCCCTATTTTGGAGCGCAGTTTCAGGCAATCGGAGCGGGCCAGATCGATCAGGCCGCTATGATTGATGACTTGACTGCCCAGCTGAAAGAGCTTACTGGTTAGGGAATATTCGCCGCGCTTTTTTTCCTGGCTGACGTAGCCCATTTCCTCTAGGGTGTAAATGAAACGGGAAACCGTGGACTTGGGCATGGCCAGCCTGGCCGAGAGTTCGGCCAAGCCCCACTTGGGCTGAAGTGAAAGGGTTTCCACGGTTTTAAGGGCCTTGACCAATGAATTTATCCTGGCGTAATCTCTCGTCTCGTCCATGGCTTCCTCGCGGCTGGTTGGGGCTTTTTGATGTTTAATTGGGCTTCATTATTTAAATTTTACCAGGGCCCGTCAAGTGGTTTTTTTCCCAAAAGGGCCAGGGTCCTTTTTTTCGACTTGAGCCCATGCCAAAAAAGGCCTTTAAAGGGGTCTAGAAAGCCCGTGGCGCCCCTCCAAAGTCTTGGAGGCTATATTTTCAGGTCTGGCCTTCTCAAAAGCCCTCAGCGGGCCTTACAGAGCCTTTTCCAAAAAACCAAAAAAAACCTAACCCGGGGGCCCGGGCAGCCGGGTTAGGGTTTTTTTTAGGCCCAGATATCGCCAACCAAAAAGCCGTTGGGAAAGGGATCGGAGCGCTCCAGAAGGTAAGTAGTTAGGGCGTAAATCCAAGCTTGGCCAGAAACGGTCGGGATGACCGCCTTGAGGCCATCGATTTCAAGCTCTTCGATAAGCTCTCCGGTAAAAACGTTTCCCAGGATACCTTCGTGACGAAAGGGCTGGCCTATTTTTAATTGCCCCTTGGCCTGGAGGACGGCCATCTTGGCGCAGGTGCCCGTGCCGCAAGGGCAGCGGTCCAGGGACCCGGTCCAAGTCGAGGGATTATCCCAGTCAAGGGCGTTTGAGGCCACGGTGACGGCGTTTTTCCAATCAGCGGCTTTATTATCAGTGGGGCCGGAGAGCTGGGAGATGGAGATGCCCAGGCCCGGATAGTGGGGATGCTTAACCGGCAGCTGTTCGGCGGCGGCTTGGCGAATCATGGCGCTGACCCGGGCGATCTCGGCCCCGTATTTGGGTTCCAGTTTTAGGTGGGGAAACTGCCGCACGTCGGCTATGGCGTAAAACATGCCGCCCCAAGCCACGTCAACGGTGACTTTGCCCAAATGGGGCACCTCAATTTCCCGGTCCAGATGGGCGGCAAAGGCCGGAACGTTTTTGAAGGTAACCCTGGTGACTTTGCCGTTTTCACACTCGGCCTTAATGCCAATTAAGCCGGCCGGGGCCTCCAGAGTTAGCTCGGTAATGGGTTCTTTCATGGGCAATAAACCCATCTCCAAAAGCACCGTGGCCACGGAAATGGTATTGCCGCCGCTCATGAGCGGGTACTCGGTTTGTTCCATGATGATGTAACCGGCCTGGGCCTTTGGGTCTTTGGGCGGCACCAGTAAATTACAGCAAAGGGGCGGATAGCCCCGGGGTTCCCTTAGCATCATTAGCCGCAACTGATCGTCATTTTTTCGAAGATATTCCATCTGCTCATAGACGCTGTTACCCGGGATGTGGGGCAGCCCGCCGATAATGACTCTCATTGGCTCACCGGCGTGAGTATCGACGGCCTGTATAGTTCGTTTAAAGCCCATGGTTTAACCTTTTGGATAAAATTTTACCAAAAAACATTTTTTTTAGCTTAAAAATTCTTTGGCCAGGATTATTGGCCAAAGAATTTTTGAGCTTGTTTCATTTTGTCTCGAACCTTTACTTGAAAAGGGCAATTGTCTTCGCAACTACCACACTCAAGGCAGTCTCCGGCCTGCTTGGTTAAGCTCAGGTAATGGTTTTTGGCCATTTGGTCACCGGCCAGGGCCAGATCCAGAAATTTATGGACCGAGGCGATGTCGATTTGAGCGGGACAGGGCAGGCAGTGATTGCAATAAACGCATTGGCCGCGAAGATCCTCGAGGGTAAGGCGCGAGATAATCGAGTAATCCCTTTGGGCCGGGGTTGAGTCATAGTAGG
>JAITJP010000196.1 GCA_031278835.1 Deltaproteobacteria bacterium | reverse complement strand
CACCAGGACCAAGGCTCTTTGAAAGTCAGTCCTAAGGCGGTTGGGGGGACCCAGGACTAGTCTTTGCTTTACGTCAACGACATAAGGGGCCCGTAAAAATTCAATATTAAAGCGGCCATCTTCAAAGGAAGAGCCGGAGTTTTGGGCGGCTTTTTGGGGATCCACCAAAGACAGATCGTCCCACAGGGCCGTGGGAAACGGAAGATTTACCTCGGTCATTTAGTTCCTTTAAAACACTTTGACCAATGGGTTTTGTTTTGGGCAAAGCCCAAAGAACCAATTGGTCAAAGGCGATGGGCCCCAAAGGGGCTATTTATGAATTTTTTTTTGATAGGGAAGAGGGCCGCCCGATGGAGCACCGATTGGTTAGCAACAACCGCTGCAGCCGCCACAATCGGAATCAACGGCCGGTAGAATCTTTTCTGAGTCAACCACGAAACCGGAATCAAAGCCATTGTCTTGGAAGTCTATCTTGACCCCGCCGGTCACTTCTTGAAGCTTACGGTTTATGCAGTAAACGATGTCGCCAACGGTGGTCGAAAAATCCCCTTCATTGGGCTCGTCCACGGTCAGGGAAAGTAGGCCGCCGCCTCCGCAACCGCTTGAGGGAAAAAAGACCCTGACGTTACGGGGGGCTTGATGATCGGTTAAAAACTTGTCAAGACGTGATTGGGCCTCGGGAGTTATGGTTATCATGAAATCCACCTTTGGTTTATTTGTGGAGGGCCGATAAAAAATCTTTGACCCAACGCTCTAAGCATTAAAATAAGTCCACTTGGCTTTGGAGTCAAGCCCCGGGAGAGGGCCAAAGAAAAATAAAGTTAGCCTAGAGAGGTTTAAGGTTTTTTGGCTAAGTGACCTTGTCGAGGAAAGACCGTTTTTTTGGCAGGCCGGCCAGGGTGACCTTTCCGGGGAAAGGGCGGGTTTTCTGGCCCTGGCCGGTTGGGGCGGTATTTTTATTTAATCAGTAATTTGGCCAAAAGGGCCACGGCGGCCGTTTCGGAGCGCAGGGTCAGGGGGCCCAGGGAGTAGGGCATAAAGCCATTATGGTAGGCCAGTTGTTTTTCCTGGTCAGTAAAGCCCCCTTCCGGGCCGATTAGGAGGCTGAAGGCTTGGTCAGGCGGGCTGGCTTGGGGGGAACCGGCCGGGTCGGCCAGAAATTTTGGTCCAGGCAGGGGCATTTGAAAAAAATTTTCCAGGGTCATGGGGGCACGAATGTCCATGGGGTTGGGGCGGCCGCACTGTTTACGCGATTCCTCGGAAAGCCTTAGCCAGCGGGATAGTTTTGTTTGGCCCGAGGCCAGGGGGACGGAGCGGTGGGCCATTATGGGAACAAGAAGCTTGACCCCAAGTTCGGTGGCTTTTTCCACGGCCCAGTCAAAGCGGGAGCTTCGAATTAAAGACAGGGCCAAAAGGCTTTGGGCTGAGTCTGGGGGGGCCTCAAAGGGGCTTAGCAGGGTAACCCATAAGGTTGGCTGGGGTTTTTGGTCAATTTTTTCAATACGGGCCTGGGCCAGGCCCCAGGGGCCGGTCAGTTCAATTTCTTGACCTGGGCTCATCCTTAAAACCTTTATGGCTTGATGACTTTGGATTTTATCCAAGGGCACCGTTTCCCCTGGGCTGGGGGCTTGGCCGGGAGCGGTCAAGGAAAAGCGCCTTAGTCTCATGAGGGCGATTCGGCTTGAGGGGGCTGGTGGTTTTGGTCCTGGCTTGGCTCGGCTTGGGCTTCGGGCGGGTTTAGGGCTGCTAGGACTTGGCGCTCTGGCCTGGCGGTAATTTCCAAGCCCCGGACTAGGCCAAGGGCCGACCATTCCTCTTGACCCAGGTGGGTTTCGACCTTAAAACCCAAGGGCCCGTAGACTTTTAGGACCTCCGGGACCTGCTTGGCCAAAAGACCGGAAAGAATTAGCCGGCCTGGGATATTGGATTTTTGGGCCAGGCTCTTGGCCAGGGCCACCAAGACGTTTCTGGTAAGGTTGGCCATGATGAGGTCAAATGGTCCGTCGAGGGCCTCCAGGTTGGTAATTTCCGGGCTAAGCCGGTGGGCCAGATGGTTTAGTTTGACGTTTTGTTGGGCGGCGAAAAGGGTTTCCGGGTCATTGTCGATGGCTTTGATGTTGGCCTTGGGTAGTAGTAAAGCCGCTGAGAGGGCTAAAATGGCGCTGCCCGCCCCTAGGTCCAAGAGGTCATTAAAGAAAAGGCCTTTTTTTACTAGATCGGTAAGCAGTTTAAGGCACATGAAAGTGGTGGGGTGGTGGCCGCTGCCAAAGGCCGAACCGGGATCCAGTTTTAAGATCTTGGCGCTGGGCAGGCTTTCCAGGGGCTCGGTCCACCAGCTAGGGCAGACCAGCAGATCCTCGGAAATCTTTATGGGCTTAAGATCTTTTTTCCAGGTCTCGGCATAGTCCTCGCCCGGTTTAAGTTCCAGGGCCAGTTCAAAATCAAGAAGCGAAAGCTCCAGGGCCTGGGCGATGACGTTTAGGGCCTCCGGCAGTTGGGCCATGAGACGCATTTCTTGACCAGGTTCAAAACCGGCCCTAAAAACCAATCGCCCCTTGGGGTCAGGATTGTCTTCCCAGAGCCCGCCGGCCCCGGCGGAAAAAAGGGCCTCAGAAACCGCCTCCCCGGCCTTGGGGGGAATTATGGCGGTAACTTGTAGCCAGTCTTTCATGAGCCCAGACCTAAAAATTCGGCGGCCGCTTTTCCGGAAATTTGTTCGATTTCACTGGGACTAAGACCGGCCTGGTTAAAAAATTTTAAATAGCGGGGCACTTTCAGTAAGGGAAAATCCGTGCCCAAAAAGAATTTATCGGCCCCCAGGACTTCCACCCCAAGTTTTATGGCCTGGGGCTCAAAAATAAAGGGCATGGCCGCCGTGTCAAAACGAACCTGGTCAAAGTAATTTCTGACCTCTTTCTTTAAACAAGCCAGTAAGGGTAGGCCCCCGCCAAAGTGGGCCAAAATGAGTTTGGTGCCCTGGCTCCTAATGACCAGTTCCATTATCTGGCTTATTTCCATGGGGGCCTTTCCGGGATAGGCGTGTCCGATGGGCTCGTTTACGTGAACCAACATGGGGGCGTCTTTTTCTCGGCAAAGGGCGGCCAGGGCGGTCAGATTTTCCAGCATGGCTGGGGTCAAACCCTCATCATAGACGCACAATTCCCCCAAGCCGAAGCCCCCGTTTTTTAAAAATTCTTCCGAGTGCTTAAGGGCCCACGGGGCCCTCTGGTCAAAGGCGGCCAAGGGGTAGAGCCTATTTGGGTATTTGGAACATTCCTCCAAGATCCAATCGTTATGCCTTTTGGCGTTTTCCTCAATGGTAAAAGGAAAACCCATGACCAAGGCTTTATCGACATGACTCTCATCAAGCTCTTTCAATAAATCGTCCGTGGAAACGAGTTTGGCCGCCGGATCGCCGTAGAGAATGGAAAGACCGACCTCGCCCTTTAAATAAGGACTTCGGTCGGCCACCAGAGCGGGAGAACTTAGGTGCACGTGGACGTCAATAATCATGATAACCAAAACTACCGATATATGAACCAAGCCCCGGCCAAATAAAACCAAAAAAATATTTTTTTGTCGATATTTCGCTGAGGAATAAAAAAATCCCTTTTCCTAAGGATCATTCAACCACGGCCAAAAGCGTTTCCGCCTCGACCGGGTCGCCTTCTTTGACCTTTATGGCGATAAGCCTA
>JAITJP010000134.1 GCA_031278835.1 Deltaproteobacteria bacterium | reverse complement strand
GGCCGTGTCGGGGATGATGATTCCACCCTTGGTTTTTTCTTCTTCTTCAAGGCGCTGCACGAGAATTCGATCCGACAAAGGACGTACGTTCATGTCTTGACTCCTTATTTTCTCTTTTTGATGATTAACAGTCTTTGACTGTTTAATAAAATCAACCCTTGTGGGGTTTTTTAAAACTAAAAACGAGATTTCGCAAATAAAAAATCTTTTATTTTCTTTTTTTTAATTTTTTATTCGCGAATTGATTTAGCTAGGGCCCGGAAAATCAAGAAAGGCCGATGGCCATGACCGAAACTAGGATTAAAAAATAGCCTTGGGACGATCAAAATTAGCACTCTCAGCCCGCGACTGCCAGGCAAGAGCAAATATAAACATTCGCCAGGGGATGTCAAGAGCTTTGGGCCAGTCCCCATGAAAAAAAATTATAAAAAAATAAAAAAATTTCTTATTTCCGCAACTTATAAATTTGAGCTAACCTAAATTTATTTTGGTTTAGAGTTCCTCGGGAGCCCAAAAGTCCTTTTTTGGTCCCAAAAATTCAAATCCGCTTCTGGCTGGGTCAGAACCAGGCTTAAAAAGCCCGGCCGGCCTATTTTTTACCAGCGGGGGCTATTTTTGTTGGCTAACCAATTGAACTTTAAAGAAGAGTGGGCCAAAAAGTGTCAATATAAAAGCTCGTCTTGACTGACCAAGTTTCAATAAGATATAATCAGGACGTCTTTTCCCTTTTTGGTCTTGAGCCAAAGTGGTATTTAGAGCTAAGTTAGCCAAAATACCTAGGTCTGGGAAAATAAAAACCTAAATTTCGCCAAAACAATCAAGGGCCCTCGAAGGGCGTCCGCTGACCTTGGCGTCTTTGGAATTGACGCCAATTAATAAAACGGCGCCATTTTGGGCTTTATAAAAACCAAAAATTAGTTTTACGGCCATGAAGGCCGCGCTTTTCCCATTTTGGGAAAAACGCGGCTTTTTTTTGTTTTGAACCTTATTGGAGTATTTATTGAAAGGATTTTCCGATGAGATTAAGAAAAGTAATCGTTTTTTGCGCCATGTTTTTAGGCGCTTGGGCCTTGGCCATTAACCCCTTGTCCGCCGCCGACAAAACGGACGTCATCATTTCCATGGATAGCGAAAGTTCCTCGCCCACCATTGGTTTTGATCCAGTGCTGGGCTGGGGTTCGGGTGAGCATACCCATGACCCTTTGTTTCAAAGCACTTTGCTGGTGACCAATGACGACATCACCATCGGCTACGATCTGGCCAAGGAATATAGCATTTCCGAGGACGGTTTGACTTGGACCTTTAAACTTAGGGATGACGTAAAATTCACCGACGGCCAAAAATTAACGGCCAAAGACGTGGCCTTCACCTTCAATAGCGCCATGAAACAGGCCATCGAAGCTGATCTGAGCATGCTCGATCATGTCGAGGCCACCGACGACACCACGGCCGTTTTTCATTTTAAACGGCCTTATTCGGCCTTCGCTTACATAGCCGCCGTCTTTGGCATCGTCCCAGAGCACGCCTATAACGCCAACACCTATGGCTCCAATCCCATTGGTTCCGGCCGCTACATCCTAAAGCAATGGGACAAGGGCGAACAAGTCATCATGGAAGCCAATCCCGACTACTATGGCCGTAAGCCCAAGATTACCAAGGTCACCGTGGTTTTCATGAGCGAAGACGCCTCCTACGCGGCGGCCAAGGCCGGAACCGTGGACGTGGCCTACACCGAAGCCCCCTACACGGTAAACCCCATTACTGGCTACAAAATCATCTCCTTTCCCTCGGTGGACATTAGGGGCATAAATCTGCCGGTCATAAAATCCGGCAATACCCACAAAACGGCCAGCGGCGAGGAACTTCCGGCCGGAAATGACGTCACCGCCAATAAGGCCATCAGGCAAGCCGTGGCTTACGCCATTGACAGAGATTCAATCGTCAAAAACGTCTTAAACGGTTACGGCAAAGTGGCCTTCAGTGACTGCTTGGGTGAGCCCTGGGATAACCCGGCCATGATCATCAAAACCGACAAGGCCAAGGCCATCAAGATCCTCGAAGACGATGGCTGGAAAAAAGGCTCGGATGGCATTTACGCCAAAGACGGTCTTAAGGCGGAATTTGATTTACTGTACATGTCCTCCAATTCGGCCAGAACCGGCATCGCCATGGCCGTGGCCGAAATGCTCCTGGAAGTTGGCATAAAAATCAATCCGGTTGGCTCAAGCTGGGATCAGATCCAGCCGCGCTCTTACCAGACTTCTCACGTGTTTGGGGCCGGCATGCACTCCCCCTCGGGCGTAATCAGCCATTACTACACCGGGGTAAACTCGGCCAGTTACTCAAACCCCACCGTTGATGACTATATCAACCAAGCCCTGGCCGCCAAATCCGTGGCCGATTCCTACCCGCTTTTCCAAAAAGCTCAATGGGACGGAAAAACCGGGGTTGCCCCCGAAGGTGACGCCCCTTGGGCCTGGATCGCCGCCGTTGAGCACATATATTTTGCCAGAAACGGCCTAAACGTCATTGACAAAAAAATCCACCCCCACGGTTACGGCTGGACCATCACCAATAACGTCGATCAATGGTACTGGGATTAACCCAAAAAGGGTCAGCCAAAACCGTAATCAAAAAACTAAAAAACTGTACCAATAAAAACTCCAACAAATAATCGGGATCGCCGGGCGCATGGACTTAACCCGGCGATCTAAAAAATATCTCGCGAGCGGATGGTTTAAGCGACCAAGCGAAAAAACAAAAAACTAAAAAAATAAAAGGGTGACTGGCCATGGCGGGTTTTGGCAAAGGCGGCTTGATTAATTATTTACTTAAAAATTTCCTAAGGCTCATACTGGTCATAATCGCCGTTAGCGCCATTTCCTTTATCTTGATTTCCAATTCGCCCATTGACCCCATCAAGGTTTACGTAGGTGAGGTGGGGCTGGCCAACATGAACCCGGAGACCTACGCCAAATTCCAGGCCTATTTTGGCACCAACATCTCGCCCATTAAGCGGTATTTTAACTGGGCCTCGGATTTTGCGCGCGGCGACATGGGTCAGTCGCTTATCTATCGCCAGCCGGTGGTCAGCGTCATAAAAGACAAATTTCTAAACTCCATAGCCCTGATGGCCTTGGCCTGGGTTTTTTCCGGCCTGATCGCCTTTGTTTTGGGGGTCCTTTCGGGTGTTTTTCAAAACACCTGGCTAGACCGGGTCATAAAAAACTACGCCTTGATCACGGCCAGCGCGCCCACCTTTTGGCTGGCCTTAATCATCATCATGATTTTCGCCGTCTGGCTAAAACTTTTTCCCATAGGCTTTAGCGTTCCCGTGGCCGTGGCCAGAAGCGAGGTGACCATTTGGGATTCCTTGTATCATCTGGTCTTACCGGCCCTGACCCTAAGCGTTACCGGCATTGCCGCCATAACCTTACACACTCGGGAAAAAGTCATAGACATCATGGGCGAAGACTACATTCTCTACGCCCGCTCCCGGGGCCAAAAACTCTGGCCCCTGGTCAAAAGTCACGTCCTTAGAAACGTCACCCTGCCGGCCATTACCCTCCAGTTCGCTTCAATTAGCGAAATTTTTGGCGGATCGGTTTTGGTGGAACAGGTTTTTTCTTTTCCCGGCCTGGGCCAAGCCGCCGTGACGGCCGGCATCGGCGGCGACTCGCCGCTGCTTTTGGGCATAGCCATAATAAGCGCCGTTTTTGTTTTTGGCGGAAACTTTTTGGCCAACCTTTCCTACGGCCTCATTGACCCGAAAATACGACGCCAGGGGGCAGGCGATTAAAAAGTTTAAAAATTTTAAAAACTGCCCTGACCGATAATCAACCAATCAAGGCCCGTCCGGGAAAGTGAATTAACCATGGAACAAGCTCAAGCCACCATTTTAAACGTACCGATCAAGCATAGATTCAATCGAAGAAAACTCACCATAACTCTGGCCATCTTGGCCACCTTGGTCATTTTGGCCATCCTAATCACCGGCAGTTTATCTTCCCAGGCGGCCGTAAAAACGAGTTTTTTACATAAAAACCACCCCCCGGGCTTGGATCATTTTTTGGGAACCGACTGGCTGGGCCGGGACATGTTGGCCAGGACCCTAAAGGGCTTATCCCTAAGCGTTTTGATTGGCCTGGGGGCCTCAACGGTCAGCGCTTTTTTGGCCCTATTTTTGGGCGTGGTTTCGGCCACCTTTGGCGGAAAAATCGACGCCCTGGTCAGCTGGGGCGTTGACGTGGTCATGGGCCTGCCCCATTTAATGCTTTTGATCCTGGTTTCTTACGCCTTGGGTAAAGGCCTGATGGGCGTAACCGTGGCCGTGGCCATAAGCCACTGGCCCAACCTAACCCGAGTCATCAGGGCCGAGATTACCCAGCTAAAAGCGGCCAACTACATCCTAATTCCCCAAAAACTTGGACACGGCCCTTTTTACATAGCCAGACGCCACATGCTGCCCCACGTTTTTCCCCAATTTCTGGTGGGCTTGATTCTCCTTTTTCCCCACGCCATCCTCCACGAGGCCTCGGTGACTTTTTTGGGCTTTGGCCTTTCTTCCGAACAGCCCGGCATTGGCATCATTCTCTCGGAGAGCATGAAATATCTCTCCCTGGGCTACTGGTGGTTATCCGTTTTTCCCGGTTTGGCGCTCCTGGCCACGGTCTTAATCTTTGACCGCCTGGGTCACTATGTCCGGGAATTAATCGATCCCCACAGCGTTCACGATTAAAAAAACCAAAAAAGCCCTGGCTAAAAAAAACCGAAACCGAGGGCCAGGTCTTAAAAAGGGACCAATTAATGTTCGCGAAAAACGGGTTCAACCGGG
>JAITJP010000124.1 GCA_031278835.1 Deltaproteobacteria bacterium | reverse complement strand
CTTGTTTTGTAACCACTTTCTTTGCCAGTTGGTTTTTTAGAGCGCTTTTCGTAAAGGCCATCAAGATCTTAATTTTAATTTTTTAACCCCAAAAGCCCAGCTTAATTTTACAAACTGACTATGGGCCAATCATTTTCGCTTCGCTCAATAATCCAAACCAGGCTTGGCTTTATAAACAAACTTTCAAAATCCACTTTTTACAAAAGCCCTGGTCGTTTAACGACTTGGGAGATTAGTCCGCTCTTTAGGCCCTGGCGGTCAGGGCGGTTAAGATATATTTTTTAGCCTTAAGAGATTTTTAGCATGGCAAAAACCTTTTTATTACCTATATTGGTCTGTATTTTGTTTGGCGGCTTACTTTCTGGCCCGGCCCTTTGGGCCCAGGAAAGCGGCCAAGCCTGGGATTCATCTTTAAGTCAGGGCCAAGCCCAGGGCGATTATCGAAGTTTGGAGTCCGGGGAAGATTTTGGGCTTAGCGGGGGCCCCCAGGAGTCCTGGGGCGGCGGTAAAGGCGATCAGGGCTCGGTAATCGAAAACCTTTCGAGAAGAGCCCAATCCGGCGAGGCCCGGGCTCAGTATGAACTGGCTTTTCGTTTCTATCACGGCCAGGGGGTTAAGCAAAGTTATTCGGAAGCCTCGGCTTGGTTTTTTGAGGCGGCCAAAAAGGGCGACACCAGGGCCCAGACCTATTTGGGTTTAATGCATCTGTATGGCCAAGGCGTGCCCAAGGATCTCAAGGTGGCTTTTGACTGGTATAGATTGGCCGCCGTCAAGGGCGACAAAGAAGCCCAGTATCGGTTGGCCCTTATGTATGATCAGGGCCTGGGCGTGGCCAAGGACAAGATGGAAGCCTTAAACTGGTTTTTCTTGGCGGCCAAGGCCGGTCAAAGCCAGGCCCAGCGGATCATGGGCAACTACCATGAGTCGGGCGGACTGGTCCAAAAAGACTTGGTGGCCGCTTTTCAATGGTACTCCCTGGCCGCCAAAAGCCAGGACAAGGAAGCCCAGTATCGACTGGCCCGTATGTACGATAAGGGTTTGGGGACCATTAGGGATGAACTTGAGGCCACCAAGCTTTATCAACAAGCCGCCAACCAAGGCCAAGTCGAGGCCGAGTATGAGGTCGGACGGCGCCTTTATCAAGGCGAGGTTTTCGTAAAGGATCTGAAGAAAGCCCTTTATTGGTTTAACAAAGCCGCCCAGGCCGGCAACGTCGAGGCCCAGTATTCTTTGGCCACCATGTTCGAAGAGGGCCAGGGGGTGGAAAAAAACGAAGCCCTGGCCTTTGATTTTTACTCCAAGGCCTCGGAAAAAGGTCACGTCAAGGCCGCCTATAACCTGGGCCGTATGTATATCAGGGGTAAGGGCGCTCCCCTTAATCTCAAAGCCGGCTTTGATTTGATAATTTACGCGGCCGACCGAGGCTACGCCACCGCCCAGTACTATCTGGCTTGTTTGTATAGGGACGGCCGGGGGGTTGAGCGAAACGATCAGCTGGCTTTTAAATACTTTAAGCTAGGCGCCGAAGGCGGTCACTCCGGCTCCCAAAACAGTTTGGCTTTTAGTTATGACATCGGCCGGGGCACGGTGGTGGATCAAAAACAGGCCGCTTATTGGTATCGCAAGTCGGCCGATAACGGACTAGTCGAGGCCATGTTCAATTTGGGTTTAAAATACAAAAAAGGTCAAGGAGTGCCCCTGGACAAGGCCCAAGCCCTAAAGTGGCTGGAAAAGGCGGCCGAACGCGATTACCCGGAAGCCCAGTTCTTGGTTGGCAAGGCTTATTACGAAGGCGACGGGGTCAGCAAAAGCGACCAAAGGGCCATTGCCCACTTAATCAAGGCGGCCGAAAACTCCAATGTGGCCGCCCAATCCCTTTTGGGCGAGGTTTACCTGAACTCCGACCTGGAGAAGAATTTTGATTACGCCCGCTATTGGCTAGATAAGGCCGTTCAAAACGGCGATCTTGAGGCCCACAACAGTTTGGGACTGATCTATTACCTGGGGGCCGGGACCTTGAAAAACCTCAAAAAGGCCAATGAATTGTTTGAAGTGGCCGCCCAGCGGGATCACCTTAAAGCCCAGTTTAATTTGGCCATGAGTTTGACGGCTTTTTCCAAAGATCAAGATCAAAAAGAAATCTCCTCCCAGAGCCCCCCATTAAACGGCAAAGAGATTAACGAAGAAAAGGCCACCTATTGGTTTGGCCGGGCCGCCGAAAACGGCGATCTGTTTTCCATGTATTATTACGGCTACCGTTTGGCCTTTGGAGTGGGCGTTCAAGCCAACCCGGAACTGGGTTTTGAGTGGACCAAAAAAGCGGCCAACTTGGGTCACCCGGAATCCATGTTTACCCTGGGCAGTTTTTACGAGTCCGGCCGGGGCACCCCGGTTGATTACGATGAGGCCAGATATTGGTATCGCCTAGCCGACGAACATAAGGTCAGCCAAGCCAAGGAACGCTTGGATAGCATTGGTTGGTATTGAGCCAACCAATGCTATCCAGATGGCCCTGGGCTTAAAAAAATATTCAGTCCAAAAAAAACAAATTTCTTTTGGATTAGCCAAAAAAAAGTTCCCAAAATGAACCAGCCCATCGAGGCGGCCATGATCCTGGCGGCCGGTTTTGGCCAAAGACTACGGCCCTTAACCCAAGTAAGACCAAAGCCGCTACTGCCTATCTTGAATCGGCCGATTATTTTCCACCAAATGGAAATTTTGCGAAATCTTGGCATAAAAAGGCTGGTCATTAACGCCCATCACCTAAGCCAGCAATTTAGCCAAGCCCTGAAAAACCTCCCCGAGGAGTTTTCCTCGCTCGAGGTCCGCGTGTCCCTGGAAAGAGAGATTTTGGGCACGGCCGGGGGCCTTAAAAAAGCCGCGCCCTTGCTTTTTCCCAACCAGCCCGATCAGGCCAGTTCTTCGGCTTT
>JAITJP010000092.1 GCA_031278835.1 Deltaproteobacteria bacterium | reverse complement strand
CATTGGCTTTATCAACTCCACCTTAATAAGGAAGGACTAAAAATGGAATTAACCCGCGTCAATTATTCTTCCGGCGCCCCTTTGGAGGACAAAGCCGGTTACTCAAGAATGGTCAAGGTCGGCCCTTTTGTCAAAATCGGCGGCACCACCTCGGTACAGCCCGACGGCAGCGTCTTTGGCGAGGAGGCCTACGCTCAGACCAAATACATCCTGGAAAAGTTTATAAAACTCCTCGAACAGGCCGGCGCCCAAGCCAAGGACGTTATCTCGGTCAAGGTCTACGCCACTGACATGAAATTTAGCCCCGAAGTGGCCAGGGCCTACACCGAGTTTTTTGGCTCAATCCGGCCCCTTTTCACCATGGTGGGCACCACGGCCTTAAATAGGCCCACCCAGCTGGTGGAGATCGAGCTTGAGGCCATAATTACCGCTTAATAGCGACTTGGCCTAAATAGGTCGGCCCAGGCCGGGCCGGCTTATTTAGGCCTTAATTATCTCTTGATACGGCGGCCAAGACGTGATAACTTCAAAGGGTCAGCCAAAAGCCCCAAAAGCTCAGGCTAAAGCCTCCATTGTCCAGGAACCTGCCATCTAACTATTGAATTTTGGAGCTTCGTTTCACGATCTTTTTTATCTTGCCACTAAAGTTTTTTCCCCCGTTTAGAAGGCGCTGGTAAAATAGCCAAAGATAAGTTTTTTTCGTTCATAATCCTGATATATTTTTTATAAAAAGGGCAAAGGCATGTAAAATTATTCATGTCTTGATTAAATCTATCAAGTTCCCGTCTTACTTGGTAGTTAATAATTCACCTTTAGATTTTTAAAACTAATTTATGGTGAATTTTAATCAAGATTAAGACCGTAATTGGGATGATTTCCAAGGTCCCAACCCCTAGACGAAAAAAAGGGATGGTCATTAATGCCCAAAACCTTTAATCCCATACAACCCTTTTTTGTGGTAAACACTAATAGATACTACAAAAAACTGGCCCCAAACTCACCCTTTGTTCATTTCTATTCATTTAACGTAGACGCCGGAGATCCAACCAACAGCGCCGCTTTACCCAATGGCTGCGTGGATTTACTTTTTAACTATACCGACACCAAGGCTGAGGGCTATCTTTGCGGTTTTGTTACCAAAATTGACGCCCTAAAGTTCCCTCGAGGCTCACGTTGCTTTGGGGTCCGCTTTAAGCCCGGTTACTTGCCGGAGCGCTTGGGCGTGTCTTTGCCCGATACCCTGGGAGAGCACCTGTCCTTAAGCGATTTACCGGGCGGGCTGGAACTCCTAGAGCGGGTCTCGGAGATTAACGATCTGGCCAAGCTCAAAGATCTGGTCAATAATTTTATTGGCGGGCGCTGGCGGGCTCACGACCTTTTGCTTCAATTTATCGCCGAGGTGGAGGAATGCGGCGGTCTGCTCCGTATCGATGAGCTGGAAAAAAGAACCCTTTACTCGGCCCGCTATATCCACCGGGTTTTTAATGACAACATGGGCTTGTCCCCCAAAGCTTTCACCAAATACGTTCGTTTCCAGCAGCTAATCAATGAAATGAATAAAACCGTCCGTCCCTGCCTGGCCGATCTGGCCATCAAGTCCGGCTACTACGACCAGCCCCATTTCTCCAGAGAATTTAAAGACCTGACCACCCTGACCCCCCTGGAATACCTTGGAGTCGTGGACGTTGAGCGCTATAGCCAAAAACTGGTCTACGTTTAATCTCTAAATGAGCTATTTTTAAATTTTCATTTCCCTAGCCAGTTTTTTTGATTGGCCAAGCCCAATTGCCTTTTGGGCCAAAACTCTTGGCCTGGTCGGCCCGACCTTTGCTTAAAATCTCTTCCCCGAGCCCCCAACAAACCTAGGTTTTTTAGAATCCCTCCCCACAATTCCCATACAATCCCCATAATTTTCTAGTTAAGTTAAATTATCTAAATCTTAATAAGTAAAAACTCTTAAACTTAAAAACTCCATAATCTAGATCCAGTCTTTTTTGGCCAAAGGGCCAAACTCAATTGCCGCCATGGGGCCATGGCGCCAATTGAGTTTGCCACTTGGCCCTTGAAGTGCTAAAATAAATCGGCCTTTTAAATCGAGCCGCCTTACCTAGACTAGCCTATTTGATTTGACCACAGCCCCGGGCGCTTTTTTCGGTCAAGGTCACCTATTTTGGCCAAAACCGTTTTCCCGCCAAAGAAAAGCGCCAGTCTTCAAAGACCTGCCGGCTTGATTTCTCCCCACGGGTGTTTTCGGACAGTTTGTAAGCATTGGCCCTTGGCCCTTGCTTTTTAAGGCCACCTTTAAGCCAGAGCTGCCGCCCTCATAAATGGCCCTTTAAAGGGCCCCAAAGGGCCTAGGAGCCCTTTAGAGCCCTTGGCCAGCACTTATAGTGCTTTTGGGCCGTGAAGCTGACCAGGGCTTGATTTGGGCCCTTTAGGGCCGCTTTTGATTTTGGCCGATGATTCCTGGCTTTGAGTTAAAAGCTAGCCGGTATTCTTTTTTTTGACCCTGAAGGGAAACGGCAAGCCTTTATTAAATCTATACCAGTCAATTTAAAATCAAATTAAAGTTCATATTTATATTTCTTGATGCCTTAGTAATTTTTTTTAAAAAAATTAGTTTTGAAATTAATTGAAGGAATTAATTAAATGCAAATTTGTCTTTTAAAGTCTAAAATTCATCGAGTAACCATTAATAATACTCAATTGAATTACGTCGGAAGTATTACCATAGACCAAGAACTCCTTGAAGCCGCCAACATGGTGGAATACGAAAAAGTTTTAGTCGTGGATCTTGAGAACGCCAGCCGGTTTGAAACCTATTGTATCGCCGGGCCCCGGGGCAGCGGCCTGATCTGCCTAAACGGGGCCGCGGCCAGACTGGTTAGCCAAGGCGATAAGGCCATCATCATGGCCTTTTGCCATTTAAGCCCAGAGGAAGCCAAGAATCACCAGCCCGAGGTCATCTTCGTTGACGACCAAAATAAGATCTCTGCCAAGAAAAAGTTCGAAAAACACGGCCCTCTCTAATCTCGCGGCTTTTCGAGTTATTTTAAATTATCGGTAACCTGAAACCCTTTATTTAACGATTATGATCGTTAAATAGCTAGGTGCGCAAAAATTTTTCTTTAAAAATATTTAACTTTTACTTACAATTTTCCTTACCATTGCCAAAAAAAGATAATACAGACCTTTGATTTTACATTTATATCTCTTTAATATACACTAATTAGTTTTAAATATAATTTTTTCTAG
>JAITJP010000045.1 GCA_031278835.1 Deltaproteobacteria bacterium | reverse complement strand
CTTTTGAAAAGCAAGGATGGGCATTTAATTTTTCGTTTTCCATTTTTGTTGGCCCGCCCCAATCTTGGGCGATTATTTTAAGAACTTAGTGGTTTTTTTATTTTCGCCTGTCCGGTCTGACTTTTTTTTAGGTGGGACCGGCAAAGCTATGGGACATGTCTTCGAGCATACGCATACCGCCCCGGTAACCGACGTAGCTGCGTTCGACCACCAGGCGGTCGTAGATGGGGTAGGACACGCTCAAATGATGGGCCTCGTTTTCGCTTTTGGCGATGTATTTTTCCAAGGAACTGGCCAGGATGACTTGGAGGGGCTGTTGTTTTAGAGCCTGCCTGATGCGATGGGAATCGTAATCAAAAAGCACCCTGGGAGTAAAAATGCCTTCCAGGCCCTGGGTTAAAAGGGCTTCTATGGTCGGGCGGGCTTCATCGGGGGGATCATCGGTCACTATGGCTAGTTTGGGATTCCAGCCCAGTTCATTGGTCCCGTAGCGAATAAAGGAAGAAACGGTCAGGCTGTCCCCCACCACGGCGTAATAGGCGTGGGGCATGGCCACCATAAACATCTCGGCCATGTATTCGGTAAAGCGGTAAGCGGCCTTTTCTTCCCGGGCTATGACCTCTTCGACCTTTTTTTGGGAAACTTTCAGGCGCCGGCCGACCGTTCGGAGAAAATCCGAGCTGGCCTTGGGCCCGACCGGCAGAAAGTTTATGGCCTCATAGGGAGTGCCAAAACGATCTTGGAGTTTTTTGACCGCCTCATGGCCCACCCAGGGGCTAAAAACTAAGTTTAGGGCGGCGGCCGGAATACGCTCGATGGCCCCCAGGCTATCAAAGTCAGTAAAAATGGTATTGGTCTTAAGCCCGATCTTGGCCAAAAGTTCCCTAAGGTTTATCAGATCGCCCTTCCAGAAAACGTTTTGGTTGGGCACCAAACCAAAGATATTGACCAGCTTTTTTTCCACTGGTTTTGGCTCCAAAAGCGCCTCGATGATGGCCTCAAGGTAAAGATTGTAGCCAAGATAGGCGTTTCCGATAAAACCAGAGGTTTTGACGTGAATGACCTTGGCCTTGTCTTTGAATTCATTGACCACGCTATCGACGTCGTCTCCGATTAGGGCCGGAACGCAGCCGGAAATGACCACGTAGAGATCGCCCTTTAGAACCGAGATGGTGGTTTCGATTAAACGGCGCAGTTTATCCTCACCGCCAAAAACCACGTGCTCTTCGATTAAGCCCGAGCAGGGGGTCACGGTGGTCCCGGAGGGACCACCGGAGTTTAAGCCTGAAGCGTAGGTCATGCCCTGGGCGTTGGCCATGCCGCAACCAGAGCCGCTATGCAATAAGGGCACGGCCCCGTAAGTGGCCAAGGTCGAGGCATAAGCCCCGCCCAAGGCGCAGGTAAAACGGGGCGATTCGGCCACCTCGGGGTAATTTCGGGCTTCGATGGAGCCCTCATCCCCGGTTATGAGAGTTAGACTCATTTTTATCCAATGGCCTCCTTGCGGTGAAAGTAGTGGGGGTTGGCTTGCTGATACCACCATGGTTTGTAAGGATCGCCGGTTTTGGCCATCATGGTGTTTTGGAAAGAACGGTTGTGGGTGGCTTGCAAAAGGAAGTTTCCGCAGGCCACGGCCCCGGCGTAACCGGCTTGACCGCTCCAGCGCCGGCCGTCACCCCTTAAGGCGTGGATACGGGTCATGCCCTTTTCCCGCTTGTAGGCGCTGCCCTGGAAGGGGCAGGACAGGATCATGTCGGGATCGTATTTTCTGGCCGTGTGGGCCACCTCAGCCGCCTGGAAGGTGTTGACGATGATGTCAAAATCGCCCACCCGGTTGATCAAGGCCTCGATGTCTTCCAAGAGAAGCTCGTCAAAGTCTTGGCACAGGGCCACCGGGGTGCTCACCCCGAGCTCATGGAAGAAAGGCGTTTGGGTGACCAGTCTGCCCTGACCTAGGCTGCCCATGATCCTAAACTCCCCGTTATTACGCTTTTTGACTTCTTCAAAGCCAGCCCTAATCTGGTCCATCTGGGGCAGCCAAATGGCCCTTTCTTCTTTGATTAGCTTTTCGACTTCTTTCTCTTTGCCGGTCATCTGGCCGATGATCCGTAGCCACTCGTCGGTATTGGCAATACCGATGGGCGAGGGATACAAAAAATAAGGCACCCCAAACTCCTGCTCCAGGCCCCTGGAGAGATAGTCGGTATAGGTCGGGCAGACCGGAGCGGTTAAAGCCGCCTCGGACATGGACCTAAAGGCCTCGACCGTGGCGAACTCGGGCACGAAATTGGGCCTAAGGCCGATCTTGCCCAGTAAGCGGGTCATCTCCAGACGATCCTGCCAGGTGTAGCTAAGCATGGAAGCCACATTTATGAGATCGTTTTGCTTTTTTTGGGGCTCCCTGACCAGGTATTTTAGGATGCCGTGCCAAAAAGCGTCGTAACCTGTCTGGATGATCTTGGAACGGATGCCCTCGCAATGGATGGGTACCAAGATGGCCTTGCTTTTGGGCTGGGCTTCACTGACCAGGCCCTCGATGTCTTCCCCGATAATCCCCGAGGCGCAAGAGGTCATGATGAAAATGGCCTCGGGCGAGTGGCGGCGCTCGGCTTCCTCGATGGCAAAGCGCAGTTTATCGGCGGCCCCGTAAATGACGTCCCTTTCGTTGATATTGGTGGTCAGCCAATGGAAGTCAAAGTCGGCCACCTGGTTCATCGAGGTCCATAGCCGCCTAAAAACCTCTCGGTATAAAGCGGCCGGGGCCGAGCAGCCCACCGGGGCGTGGACGATCATGACCGAGTTTCTGATGGTGGCCACCCTTACGGTCAGATAGAAGTTTAGTAGGCAGCCGGAGTTTTGCTGAAAGTCCCGCTCGCAGCCTCTCAATTGGCCGTTCTTGGCCAGTTCCACCAGTTCGGTGGCCTTACCGTTAAAGGCGTTGATGCCGTTGGCCCGCTGCTCCCGGGTGGGGCAGGTGGGCGCTTTGAGATTGATGGTCATTAAATAGCCTCCTTCATGGATGGTTTTTTTCCTCCAGCCCCTCTCAGCCAGCGGCCCCGGCCTTGAGGGGCGATGTTTTTTTGTTTTTTTTAGATTTGGGCCCCGGCCGAGCGCACTTCGCCGCGCTCGACGGCCAGGATCTGGTCTGACCACTTGGAGGCCCACTCCCTAAGCTCATGGGGGTCCATGGGCTTGGGGGTAGTGGAGAGCTCGTGGGCTTCCACCCTTTTGGCCAAGGCCCGGTAAATCTTGGCCTGCTCCGAGGTGGGATCGGCCTCGATGGTGGTTTTGCCGCTTAACTCGCTTTGGGTAACGGTAATGGATCTGGGCACGTATTGGAGAACCTGGGTATGGGTCTGACTGACAAAATCGTCCACGATGGCCTTCTGGTAACCACCCGAGACGCTGTTGGCTATGACTCCACCCAAAAGGGCCCCGCCGGAGTTGGAGTATTTTTGAATACCCTTAAAAAGGTTATTAGCAGCGTAGATGGCCATGAAATCGGAGGATGAGACGGTAAAGACGTGCTTGGCTATGCCTTCCCTGATGGGCACGGCAAAACCCCCGCAGACCACGTCACCCAAAACGTCATAGATGACGTAATCGAGTTCCAGCTCCTCGTAAATGTTTTGCTGTTTTAGGAGCTGAACGGCCGTGATGATGACCCGTCCGGCGCAGCCCACCCCGGGCGATGGGCCGCCAGCCTCGACGCAATAAATACCGTTGTAACCTTCAAAGATGGCCTCCCGGGCCTCCACCCGGCCCCTTTCCCGTAACAGATCCAGGATGGTGGGGATGTAGGATCCGTCCCGCAAGGTGTTGGTGGAATCGGCCTTGGGGTCGCAGCCAAATTGCATGACCTTGTAACCCATGTCGGCCAGGGCGGCGCTTAGGTTGGAAGTCGTGGTTGACTTACCTATGCCGCCCTTACCGTATATGGCGATCTGTTTAAGTTGCCGAACTTTATTTTTCTTAACCACTAGTCTGGTCACCGTGAATCCTCCGATCTGGTGATTTAATTTCTCTGGCCTTGATGGCCAAGGCCTGGTATTTCTAAGGGCCAATAGGGCCGCCCAGAAAAAAAAATGATTCTAAAAAAATCTCGCTTAAAGCCAGGCCTAGAGATTGGGAGCCGTGGCCTCCAGTGACTCTTGGTCGTAAAGGTGGCTGATGAGGTCAGAGGACTTGAGTTTGCCCTTAGGCAGGGCCCCTTGGAATTCCAACTCCTCAATCCAGGGGTCCACCTCAAAATCCCTAACCCTCAAGTCTTGAGCGTAATAGTGATTGGCGCTGACCGGAATGCCGATGGCTTCCTGGGTCCAAATTCTGGCCTGTTCCGGGTTTTCATTAATCCAGCGTTGGCCCTTTCCAATGGCCCGAATAAAGCCCCTGACCGTTTCCTCATGACTTGAAATGAATTTTTCATTAAAGTAGTAAAAGGTCAGTCCAGCCGTCTCCCCCTCCAAGCCGGATTCCAGGGAATCGCCAATTTTTAGATTGCCGGCCTCGATCATGCCTTTATAAAAGGGCGGATGGACGGCGCCCACGTCGGTTAATTCTTGACTTAGGGCTTGGATGGCCTGGACGTCCGGCATGGTCACCCACTCGATTTTGTCCCGGGGCAGGCCGTAATTGTCAAAAATTTTGTAGGTTAAAAAATCAGTGCACTGGGTGGTGGAGATGATGGAAAATTTCAAGGTGCCCTCGATATTTTTTAAATCCTTGAAGCTTTTAACGTTGGGATATTTTTTGGGATTAACGAACCACCACATGTGTCTAAAGGTCTCGTCCTGATCGGGCCTGGGTTCCACGACGCCCCTGGCCACGCCTTTGAAATTAGCCCCACCGTTTACGGCCACGGCCAAGACGTTGGGATGGGCCGTGGCCACGTCGTTATCGCCCTTAATAATCGAGGGCACCTGCTGCGGGGCTTGCAGTTCCCCGGTAAAAATAAGCTTGATGCCTTCCTCGGCAAAGTAACCAAGCTTATCGGTGATAAGCCAAGGGGCCAGCGAACAATCTCGCCTGGTCCAGGTGCGCACTTCCTGGAGCTCTGCTTTTGGCCCAACTCCGTTTCCGGCTAGGCCGGAAGTGGAGTTTTGGCCCTCAAAACTCTGGGAGGGCACCCTTTCCTTGGTGCGGCCCTGAAAAGCCCCAAAGGCGATTAGAGCGCCCCCAAGCACTACCAAAACGACTATTACGATAATGTTTTTGTTTTTTAAGGCCATAAAACACCTAAGTTTTTTCTCTTTCTAGAGATCCTGACCGTATTTTTCAAAATCGTGAACCACGAGGTCCTGGGGGCTTAGTTTGCCTTTGGGAATGACCCCGTGATCCTCAAGATCCTTGAGCCAGGGCTCGATATGCTCGTCGATGATGACCAGATCCTCGGCAAAGTAATGATTGGCGCTAACCGGCACCCCGATGGCTTCTTGGGTCCACAGCCGGGCCTGTTCCGGGTTTTGGTTAATCCACTTTTGAGCCCTGGCCATGGCCCGGGCAAAACCCTTGACGGCCTCGGGATTTTTTTCAATAAAATCTTCCCTAAATAAGTAAAAACCCAAGCCAGCCACGCCCTCAGCCAGTCCCGTTTCCTGGGTATCGGCGATCTTTAACATGCCCGCCTCCAGCATGCCTTTATAAAAAGGCGGATGGACCCCGGCCACGTCGGTATGACCTTGCTTTAAAGCTTGAATGGCCTGAACGTCTGGCATATTGTTCCACTCCACTTTGTCCCTGGGCACACCGTATCTATCCAAGATTTGATTGGCCAAAAAATCCGAACACGAGGTGGTGGTAATGACGGAAAATATCAAATTGTGGTCAATATCCTTAAGATGGCCGAAATTTTTAACCTGGGGGTATTTTTCCGGATTGACAAACCACCACATGTGCCTAAAGGTCTCGTCCTGATCGGCTGCCGGTTCCAGCCCGGCCCTGACCACGCCCTTTAATTTGGCCCCGCCATTTATGGCCACGGCCAAGGCGTTGGGATGGAGATCGCTCACGTCATTGTCGCCACTAATGAGCGAGGGCACTCTCTGGGGCGGCTGAATCTCCCCGGTAAAAACCAGCTTGACCCCTTCCTCGGCGAAATAGCCCAGCTTGTCGGCTATCAGCCAAGGGGCCAAACTACAATCCTTGCGGGTATAGGTCTTGACGATTCTTAGCTCACCCAGCCCGCTCCCGTCTCCGGCGGCCCCGCCGGCGGCCCTGGAGCCGGTATTTAAGCTCTCAGTGGGCACCTTAGCCACGGTCCGGCCCAAATAAGCCCCCACGGCCATGGCCGCGAGCACCACGGCGCCCAAAACCAGGTAAATTTTTTTCTTCTTCGATTGGCTCATATTTTTCCCCCGCTCGCCAAAAACAACGGCGATTTATTGGCCTTTTTACTTTTAAGCCTGACCGGCCATGGCCGGCCTTTCGACCTCAGAGAGCTCAGCCAGCCTGACTTCCCCCGAGCCGCTAGGCTCTTGGCCGCTAGGCTCTTTTTCGGGGCTTACCTCAAGGCCTGGCTTTAATTTTAAAGAAGCTTGGCTAGCCCAGGGGCCCTGGAGATTTTCCCAAACCAGCTTCCTAATCTCGGCAAAGGCCGGGCTCAAACGAATCTCCTGATTGGTCCGGGGCCGGGCCAGTTCGATATCGATGATGGCCCGGATGTTGCCGGGATTGGAACTCATGACCACCACCCGATCGGCCAAAATGACCGCCTCATCGATACTGTGGGTTACGAACAAAATGGTCTTGCCGGTTTGCTCCCAAATTCTCATAAGCTCGTCTTGAAGGCTTTCCCTGGTCTGGGCGTCCACGGCGGCGAAAGGCTCATCCATGAGTAAAACCTCCGGGTCATAGGCCAAGGCCCTGGCGATGGCCACCCTTTGTTTCATGCCCCCAGAGAGCTCATAGGGGTAGCGCTCCTCAAAGCCCTCCAGGTTAACCAGTTCGATATATTTTTGACTGACTTCTTTTCTGTCCTTGGCCGGTAAGCCTTTCATTTCCAGGCCAAACTCCACGTTGCGCCGTACCGTTCTCCACGGAAACAAGGCGTAACCCTGCATGACGATGCCCCTATCCAGGGCCGGTCCGGTCACGGGCTTATTATCTATAAAGATCTGGCCCCCCTCGGCCCGGCTAAGCCCGGCGATGATGTCCAGAAGGGTTGACTTGCCGCAGCCGCTGGGCCCCACGATGGAGGCAAACTCCCCTTCCTTAACCTTCAGACTAAAACTCTCCAAGGCCAGAAAATCTTCCCGCCCGGCCCCCTCAGAGCTTCGAATCTTGTAAACCTGCCGCAGATCCTTTAAGACGATCTTGAACTTTTCCCCACTCTCGGCGACCCGGCCAGAAACTAATGAACTCATGATGATTTCCCCTTGATATTGAAATAAAAAAGCCGAGGCGGCCCCGGCTTTGCTTTTTCCACAATTAGCCTAATACTCACCAGATAATGATTTTTGCCTCTAAAGGCGCCCCTTGGCCCCACCAACAACAGCCCAAGCCGTTTTGGGCCAAAGGCCCCAGGCCAAGACAACCGGATCCCTTTAAATTTTTTTTCCCAAAACTCATGACCATGAGCCTCTCCGGTTTTAGCCAATAAAAAAAGGCTGAAAACGACTCTGTCATCGTTTTCAGCCTTCGGGTTTCCGATCGACCTAGCCATTAGCCTCACCAACTTCCCTGGCTTTAGCCAAGGTCGATCGGAGCGAAACTAAGGCCTAAATTTTTTTTCCTGAGCCAAAGGCCTGCCCAACCGGCGGCCAAATTCTTTTGGCCTTAAATGGTCGGCGCTTTTTCCCGGGTTGGCTTTTATTCTCGTAAGTTTAAAATTGAAGCGGGCCTTTTATTGAAATGACTTAAACAAACAGACTTGTTCTTAATTGAGGCCTTTTTTTGAAAATCTCAACATCAATAAGGCGTTTTTACTTTAAAGTTACGACTTGTGGCCCTTGCCCTAAAAAAAGTCCCTGTTCCAGGTTGGGGTTGGCTTTTTGGGCCTAATCGACTACCCGCGGGACCTGGCCAAATTGGGCCCCAAAATCATTGACCTTAATAACCTAACTCTAGATCTTTATTTGACAACAAAACGAATTTAATATTTAACTTTTGTTTTGACAATAAACTTAAAAATGTAATTTCTAAATCTAAATCTTATTTTGATCCTACACTCTTTAATTTATTTTGTCAAATAAAATTTTTACACCTTAGAAAATTTTTATTTTCCATCATAATAGGCCCTAAAACAGAAGCTTTTGACAATGAAACTAGAAATAAAAACCAAGTCTACCCTGCTAAAGTATTATTTTTTAGACATTAGACCGGGAAAATATATCTCAAAATTATTCCAAGCTAGATTTTACTTGACAATAATCGGATTTTACAAGACTATAATCTAGTTTATTTGACATCAGATCGTATTGACTTGACAACGAATCGTATTGACTTGACAACGAATCTTCTTCAAATAAAAATTCATGTTTTGACATTAAGACAAGAATATATATGATCATGGTCCAATCTTTTCTACTATCCTACAGATCATTTTTCGCCCTGTCAACAATTTTTTTCGGCTTTTATTTTACGCAGCATAAGGCCTAATATTAACTATACTATTACTGATATTTAACTATATTTATAACATATTTAATAGATAATGACCATAGGACTTGACCAGGCAGTTCCCTAATTGGTAATATGTAAAAATTAAGTGGCTTGATAATTTTAGTTCTTGACCTTCCCGTAGGTCAGTTTTGTTTTTTTTACCTTGCGAAAAAGTTTCCTACTTTTCTCCCTAAGGGGAAAATCCGGCCGCTAGATTAGTCCTCATAGTCGCGTCTAAATCTCGGCCAGCTTTTTTTGAAAGGGCCATGGTTTTTTTGGCTTCTCGCCCAACAATTTTCCCAGCCAATTTGGGCCCATCACCAGGTCATTAAATCGCATGAAATCCGCTCCTTTTAATCCGAACGATAAAGGTTTACTGATTTCTATCGTTACAGATAACGACCCAGAAGGAAATCTTAATTGGACAAACTCCACCAATGAGCCTGACCATTGGGAAGGGGTAATGTGGAAAAACCTTAATGGAGAATTACGAGTTAGATGGATTGAAGGACATAACAAAGGCTTGACGGGAGATCTGACCTTTTTACCGCTGACCTTCCTGCATACCCTGAACTTGTCCCGCAATCAGCTTAAAAAAATAGACCTCTCCGGAAACCTCGCCCTGAAGTGGCTGGACTTATCCCACAATCAGCTTACGGAAATGGACCTCTCCAGAAACGAAGCTCTGCAGAGGCTGGACTTGTCCCACAATCAGCTTACGGAAATGGATCTCTCCGAAAACCTCGCCCTGCGGAGGCTGGACTTGTCCGCGAATCAGCTTACCAAAATAGACCTCTCCGAAAACCTCGCCTTGAAGAGGCTGAACTTGTCCCGCAATCAGCTTACGACAATAGACCTCTCCAGAAACGAAGCCCTAGAGTGGCTGGACTTGTCCGCGAATCAGTTTAGGGAAATGGACCTCTCCGCAAACCTCACCCTGAAGATCCTGTTCTTGTCCGAGAATCAGCTTAGGGAAATGGATATTTCCCGTAACTTGGACCTTAGCTGGCTAAAGATTAATCATAACCAGCTTGAATCTTTAGAAATATCCCATAATTTTAGGCTGAAAGAATTGGAAGTACAGTTTAATCGACTTTCTTTTTTGGATATTTCTCATAATAATTCTTTAAATAGACTAAATGTCAATGGCAACCGATTTCCTTTGAGTCGACTTGATAGCCTGATGAAGATCGACAGGCTTTGTGTAGGCACTCAGACGGATGTTGAGCTCCCTGTATTACCTAAGGATAAACTTGTTGTTGGGCAACCATACGATATTGGTTCTGAAAAATCGTTCAATGGCCTCCCGACTAATTTCACGGTTTTTTTTAACGATTCCCCCGCGACCCAAAATTCCGATTATAAACTGAATAATGGCGTCATTGTCTTTCTTTCTGAGGGTGAGTACCGGATTACCATGAAAAATAAGCAAATCCACAACAAACCCCACAAATATTATGGCTCCGATCAGGCCCTGGTCACGACCTCCACACTGATAGTAAGGCTTGCCTAATCCCCCTAAAGCTAGGCCATCGGATAAATAAGCTTTATAGATTTGTCTTTAAAAAACCTATGAGTTTACCATCCCTGATTGGGCCTGGCCGATCTCTAAGGGCCCTGGGCGGCCGATTATGGGCCTCATTTGGGATCGGTTAGGGTTTTTAAAAAAATGGCTTGGACACTTTGATTAATTACTTATAGCCATTTTTGTTCTTTATGGGCACTTTGAAGGAGCGGTTTGTCGGCTAGAAAGGGGCTCAAGGTGACTTGCCCTTTAAACGGCCCACAAGGGCTCTAGGAGCGCCTTAGAGCCATGACCCATGAATTGGAAGTCAAATCCGGCGGCCCAGGCTCTCTGGGCCGATTTTGACCGTTTACGGAGCCTTTTTTGAGCTGGTATTGCTTTCAGTTTTGAGATAAAAAATGCTCAGGCCAGCCCAACTTATTTTTGGCTATTATTTAGCTCCGAAGGGCAATTAGCCGGGGAGAGAGAAAAGTGGAGGGCCAGGCTCTAAGTAAACAAATTAAAGGCCGCTAAATTTCAGCTCTGGCTAATCTTATTGACCGAACCTAGTTATCCGATTAAGTAAAGACAAAACTAAGTTAATACGTTTGTTTTTTTAAAAAAAATTTTATAATTTTAATAATTTTTGTTTTTTCACTTATCTATGGCCTTAGATATCTTTCTTTAGCGAACTCTAAAAAAAAATTTAGGTAAGGTTTCTTAGATATTTTTCCGTTAGGTTCCTTACTTTATATTATATACCCTTTTTTTTGAAAGAGGGCTCGTTTGTCTTGGCTTCTCGCCCAAAATTTTTCCAGCCGGCCCATCACGAGGTAATTAAATCACATGAAATCCGATCTTTATAACCAGAAGGATAAAGCTTTACTGTTTTCTATCGTTCCAGATAACGACCCAAAAGGAAATCTTAATTGGTCACACTCCATCAATGAGCCTGACGCTTGTGGAGGGGTAATGTGGATATATG
>JAITJP010000406.1 GCA_031278835.1 Deltaproteobacteria bacterium | reverse complement strand
CATCATGGACATGCGCACCACCGTGTTTTCCTACGGGGCCATCGAAATGGCCATGATGGTCGGGGCCATGGCCCAGATCTCCCAGCGCTATAAGCTGCCTTACTTTGGCACGGCCGGCTGCACCGATTCCCAAATGGTCGATATGCAAGCCGCGGTTGAGGGGGCTTTGCAAGATCTGGTGGCCGCCGGCGTGGGCGAGGGCCTGATTCACGACACCCATTGCTGGATCGATCATGGCAGCACCCTTTCCCCGTCCTACATGGTCCTGGGCCAGGAGATCCTGGGCATGGTCAAGCAGTTCATGGGCGGGGTGACCATCTCCGAAGACACTTTGGCCTTAGACGTCATAGGCAAAGTGGGTTCGGGCGGCAACTTCCTAAGGGAAAAGCATACCATGAAAAACTTCAAGAGTATGTATTACTCCGATCTGTTCGATCGCCTCCAATACGAGAGCTGGCAAAACAAAGGCGGAAAGCTCATCGAGGAGCGCCTCAAGGAAAAGACCATGAAGGTCATCAACTCCGAAGACGACAACCCGGTGGATCCGGCCTTGGTCAAGGAGTTGGACGCCAGGCAAAAAAGCTGGGAAAAATGGTAAACCCTTTGGTTTTCTTGGCCTAAGAAAACCAAAAAACCTTCCTCCAGGCCGCTCAAATCTTGGCGGCCTTGAGGAAAAAAAAGAATTTTTAGACCCCTTGGAGTCTCGATTTTACGAAACAATGTTCCGGGAGATGGAATTAAGCGCCTAGACAATTAAGTCACTCGCCAAGGGGTCTTAATGGCCAGGGTCTTTTTGGGGATCCACAATAGCTAGGATTACTATGCCAGAAGAAACTTTATTTCTTAAAAACACCGAGACTTTCGCCGAAGCCATGGTTAGGTGCGGGGTCAGATATCACTTCGCTTACCCCATCACCCCGGCCTCGGACGTCATGAAATATTCGGCTATGCTTCTGCCCCAATACGGCGGCCGCATGATCCAGATGGAAAGCGAACTGGCCGTGGCCAACGCCCTGGCCGGTTGCGCCTGCGCCGGTAAGTTGGGGGCCACCTCAACTTCCGGCCCGGGCATGAGCTTGATGCAGGAAACCATTTCTTTCATGGCCGGGGCCGAACTGCCTTGTTTGATGCTCGATTCCATGAGAGTGGGCCCGGGAGACGGCGACATAATCGGGGCCCAAAGCAATTACTTCCAAGCCACCCGGGGCGGAGGTCATGGCGATTACCGGGTCATAGTCCTGGCCCCGGATTCTGGCCAAAGTATCGTCGATCTGATGCCCGTGGGCGTGAAACTGGCCTTTACTTATCGGAGCCCGGTTTTATTCGTCATCGATGGGGTCACGGCTCAAATGACCGAAACCTCAACTTTTCAAGAACCGCGTGATTACGCCGCTGATTTTGACACCTCCTCTTGGCGCTATACCGGCACCAAGGATCACCCTAAACGATTCCTTTTAACCGGAAGTTATAGTCATTCACAGGGTTATGAGTTAAACGAGCGCCTAAGGGCTAAGTTTGAAATTATTAAAGAAAAAGAACAGCGCTGGGAGGACCAGTACCTGGAAGGGGCTGAACTACTTTTGGTGGGCTTTGGTATTCACGGCCGGATGATCCGAGAACTGACCGCCCAGTTAAGAAGCCAAAACCACAAGGTCGGGCGTATCAATCCCATAAGCCTATGGCCCTTTCCCGATAAGGCCTTTGAAAAAATCCCCTCGGGACTAAAAAACGTCCTGGTGGTTGAAATGAATCACGGCCAGATGATTGACGACGTTCGCTTGGCCTTAAACGGGCGGGCCCCGACCCATTTTCTCGGCAAGACCGGAGGCGACACGCCCCTGCGCACCCTGGCCGAGATCAGGGCCAAGGCCCTGGAACTTTTGGAGGGCTAATAAAAATGGAAAAGGCCTCAGATAATCTATCCTCCCTGTACGGCAAAACCCTTTTTTTGGATAAACTTTTTAGTTATTGCCCGGGCTGCGGGCACGGTATAGTCACCAGACTCGTGGCCGAAACCATCGAAGCCATGGGCATTAGAGAGAAAACCGTTAGCGTCGTGGGCATAGGCTGCGGAGGCTTTTCCCACCATTATATGGATATTGACGCCATCGAGGCCATGCATGGGCGCTCGCCCTCGGTGGCCACGGGTTTTAAATTAGCCTCCCCGGAAAATTTCGTTTTCACTTATCAGGGCGACGGAGACATGAGCGCCATTGGGCTAGCCGACTTACTGCACGCCGCCAATAAAGGCCTGCCCATAACTTGCCTGATGATCAACAACACCGTTTTTGGTATGACCGGCGGCCAGATGTCGCCAACTTCTTTGCCAGGTCAAGTCACGGCCACCACCCAAAAGGGCCGAGACCCCCATATCCACGGTTACCCCATCTTGGTGCCGGAAATGATGCTGGCCATGCCCGGGGTCAAGTACTTGGCCAGGGAAAGCGTGGCCGACGCCCCGGCCATTAGGCGGGCCGGAAAAAGCTTGCGCCGGGCCTTTGAGTGCCAGGAAAAAAACTTGGGCTTTGCCTTTATCGAGTTTATCGTGCCCTGTCCCACGGGCCTAAAGAAAAGCGTCTTGGAATCCTACGACTGGTGCAAAAACCAGATGACTGCCTACTTCAAACCAGCCGTTTTCATAGACCAAACCGAGTAATTTACTTAGTAAAGGCGCTTTAAAAGAGTTTTTACTTAAAAAAGGCTTTTTATTTTCCCCAAAGGCCAAACGGAGTGATCCCATGTTATATAAATGCGTTTTTTCCGGCTCGGGCGGCCAGGGTTCGGCCTTACTGGCTAAGCTGGTTTGCCAAGCGGCCATCATCGATAAGCTCAAGGTGGTCATGACCCAGACCTATGGGATTGAGCAGCGCGGCGGGGATTCCACCGCCTTTGTCATAGTTTCTGACTTACCCATAGGCAACCCCTTGGTTGAGGCTGACGGAAATTTGGGCATCGCCTTAAGCGCCTCGACCTATGGTATGTGTCTGGCCTCCATGGGCAACTCTGGGCGGCTTTTTTACAATTCCTCGCTAATAAAACAGGAAATCGAAAAGCCCGGCTTGGAGCAGATTCCCTTGGAGGCCTCGGATCTGGCTATCGAGGTGGGCGGATCGCCCAGGGGTTTAAATTTGGTCTTACTGGGCGCGGCCGTGGCCGCCACCAAGATCTTAAAAATTGAAACCGTCGAAGAAGTTCTCCGGGAGACCATTGGCCACAAAAAACCGGCTCTCCTGGAAAGCAATCTGGCTTCGTTTAGGGCCGGACTGGCCAAGGCTTAAAAGGTGGGAGAGATGAAAAAGAAAAAACATGTCATTGAGGCCAGGCGCTGCAAATCATGTGGACTTTGCGTGGAGGCCTGCCCCAAAGGGGCCTTGGCCATCGGACATACCCTTAACCAGAGCGGCAGCGAGGTCGTGGAAAACGATGCCGAAAAATGCGTTTTGTGCGGGCTGTGTCGTATCGTTTGTCCCGACGTGGCCATAGGGGTCATTGAAATAGGCTAACCTTGGGCTGCTTTAGCTCGAAGAAACAATATCGTATTAAGTAAACACTTAATACGATATTGTTAAGGGAACATTTTTTAACCAAGGGCCTTGTTTTTAACCATCGTTTATCATAGGAACCTGACATGTCAGACTTAACCAGTTTATTTAAGCCAAAAACCGTGGCTTTAATCGGAGCTTCATCGGATACCCGTAAATACGGCTATTGGACGGCCAAGAGCCTATACGACAATGAGTTTAAAGGCGACATATATCTGATTTCCAAATCAGGTAAAGATATTTTGGGTCACCAGACTTACCCCTCGGTTATGGAGGTGCCGGCTGAGATTGATTTGGCCATCGTGGCCATCGCTCCGGCCCATATACTAACGGTTTTGGAGGAGTGCCTTAAAAAGGGGGTTAAATCTTGCGTGGTCGTTTCGACCGGCTTTGGCGAGGTCGGGCCGGAGGGCAAAGAGCTGGAAAAGAAAATGCTAAAAATTTGCCGGGCCGGCCAGACCCGTATGATGGGGCCAAACTGCATGGGCCTTTACAGCGCCTCGGTTAGCCTAAACGGCAGCATCATCGATCTTCAGCCTGGGCCCATGAGCCTAATTCTCCAAAGCGGAAATTTTGGCATTGACATCAATCTTAAGGCCAAAAGCCGCAAGCTGGGTTACAGCTGCTGGGCCACCATAGGAAATCAGGTCGATATCAGGTTTCATGATTTCGTGGACTATGTGGGCACCGATCAAGAGACTAAGGTCCTTTTGCTATACATGGAAGGCTTAAAGGTTGATTCGGTCGAGGACGGTAGGAAATTTTTAGAAGTGGCCAAAAAAACCAGTCTGGAAAAGCCCATCGTGGCCATCAAGATTGGCCGAAGCGAGGCCGGGGCCAGGGCGGCCGCCTCCCACACCGGTTCTCTGGCCGGAAGCGAGAAGATTTTTGATTCAGCCTTAAAGCAGTGCGGCATCATCAGGGTCGATAGCCCCACGGAGATCCTGGACGTGGCCGAGGCCTTTGCCAAGTGCAAACCGGCCCAGGGGGCCCGGGTGGCCATCTTAACCGACGGCGGCGGTCATGGGGTCATGGCCACCGATCTGGCCGAAAAATTCGGCCTTTCGGCCCCGGTCCTGTCCGAGGAGACCCAGAAAAAAATCCGCTCGGTTTTGATGCCCCATTGCCCCATCAAAAATCCCGTCGATCTGGCCGGCACCCCTGAGGCCAACATGTGGGTCTTTGACCAGTGCGCCGAGATACTCTTAAACGACCCAGAGGTTGACGGTTTGGTCATAGTCGGTCTGTACGGCGGTTACGCCGATCTCTCCGAGGAGTTTCGGCAACTGGAAATTGACGTGGCCAAGAGCTTAGCCCAAAGGGTGGCCCAGAGCCAAAAACCCGTGGTCATGCATTCAATCTATCAATCGGTTCACCCGGAGAGCTTGGACCTTTTGCGGGACTCGGGCCTGCCCGTTTACGACTCCATTGAGGCGGCCATGCGTTCCATGGGCGCCTTGGTTCAATATCAAGGCCAAAAAGGCCTAATCGCCAAAGAATTAAACTATCCGGAACCGGATTTGCCCCATGATCGCTTGATTAAAGCTAAAGTTCTTATAAATGAGGTCAAAAAAAGTGGTCGGCAAAACCTGGTCGAAACCGAGGCCCGGGATCTGCTTTTGGCCTACGGGCTGGATCTGCCGCCCTGTTATTTGGCTAAAAACGCCCATGAGGCTAGGCTGTTTTATGAAAAACTCGGTCAAAGCCTGGCCATGAAGATCGTCTCGCCAGACATTTTGCACAAAACCGAGGCCGGTGGGGTGGCTTTAAAGGTCAACTCGCCGGAAATGGCCGAACTGACCTTTGCCAAACTGGTGGCCAATGGCAAAAACTACCGAGCCGAGGCCGATATTTTTGGGGTTTTGCTAACGCCCATGCTCGAAGGTGGCCTGGAGTGCATCATCGGGGCCAGCCGCGATCTGACCTTTGGCCCCACGGTCATGTTTGGCCTGGGCGGTATTTTCGTGGAAATACTCAAAGACATCTCCTTTAGGGTGGCCCCGGTCAAATTACCCGAATGTTTAGCCATGATCGAGAGCATCAAGGGCCTCCCGCTCCTAAAAGGGGCTCGGGGGGCGGCCAAAAGTGACCTTAAGGCCCTGGCCCAGACCATTTGCGCCCTTTCTTACCTAATGAGCGAACTGCCCGAGGTGGCCGAAATCGACCTTAACCCGGTTTTCGCCAAAGAAAAGGGCCTGTCCATCGCCGACGCCCGGGTGGTTTTGGCCGAGCCCCAGTGATTCAAAAAGGCTTTATTTTGGCCTTGGGGGCCAAAAAAAAAACCTTAGTCAATCTTTAAAATCACCAAAATAATGGTTAAAAACAATATTTTTAAGGAGTAAAGAATGAAAACAATCATCAGTCAAAAACTGGCCGAGGTGGTTGGCCCCTATTGCCACGCCGTGGCGGCTGGGCCCTTTCTCTTTGTCTCGGGCATGGGGCCCTTTGATCCCAAAAGCGGTCAGATCATTGGCAGCACCATGGCCCAGCAAACCAAACAGGCTTTGGAAAACCTCCAAGCCGTTTTGTCCGAAGCCGGCTTGACCTTAAAAGACCTGGTCAAAACCACTTGCTATCTGAGCGATCTAAATCTCTTTGGTGAGTTTAACCAGGTTTACGCCGAGTTTATGGGCCCTCATCGCCCGGCCCGGGCCACCGTGCAGGTCGCCAAACTCTTTAATGACATGTTTATTGAAGTGGAATCAGTCGCCCTTCTAAAATAAACCAATCAAAAAAGAAAACCGATCGAGTTGATTTAAAGCCCCGTCCCTAGGCCTTAAATCAGCTATGGTCAACCGATCCGCGCGAGGGGCGGCTCGGGAGCGCCTTGGTGGTGGGATAAAGTTGATCCCTCTCCAGAGTTTAGCTCCCCGAGCCGCCTAATTGATTGAAAAACAAGACTTTTTTGTGATTAAATTAGTCAAATAAGTTTTTTTAAAAAACTTATTAACTAAAAACCTTAAAAGTGGTGTCAATTCATGGATTATCGGCTTATGCCAAAAAGCGGCCAAAAAGTCAGTACCGTGGGGCTGGGCGGGACCTCGCTCCACGCCATTAGTGAGGATTTGGGCCTTAGGATGATTGACCAGGCCCTGGCCAGCGGCCTTAACATGATTGACTTAACCGTGGAATCGCCCGAGGTCTTTCCCATGGTCAGAAAGGCCTTAAAGGGCCACCGGGAGCGGGCCCTTTTGGGACTGCACCTGGGCCTGACTTTTTTAAAAGACGGCCAATACAAGCGCACCCGGGACCTGGGCCTGGTCCAACGCGGCTTTGAAAAACAGTTGGAAGACCTGGGCACCGATTACGCCGATTTCGCTTACCTTCATTACGTTGACGAGCTGGAGGACGCCAATAATATTTTTTCCGCTGGTACCTTTGATTTGGCCTTAAATCTAAAAAAACAAGGCCGGATCCGTCAGCTGGGTATTTCCTCACACAAGACCGAGATCTGCAGAAAATTTATGGCCACCCAAGAAATCGACCTTTTCATGTTCAGTATTAATCCGGCTTACGATCTAGACCCCATCGCCAATAACCCCATGAACGAAGATTGGAGTTCTGGAAACAATCTACAAATCATTAAAGATCGAGCCGAACTTTACCGTGAAGCTGAAAAACAATTAATCCCCATCACGGTCATGAAACCCTTTGGGGCCGGGCGGCTTTTGGATGAGCGCACCTCGCCCTTCAAAAGGGCCATGACCGTGCCCCAATTGGTCCAATACTGCCTCGACAAACCGGCCGTGGTCACCTGTTTGGCCGGCCTGGCCTCGGAAAATGATTTAAACCAGCTCCTGGCCTACTACGATTCCAGCCCGGCCCAAAGGGA
>JAITJP010000394.1 GCA_031278835.1 Deltaproteobacteria bacterium | reverse complement strand
CTTATTATCTAATTAATATGTCTAGAGATTTATCAGTTTAATAAATTTTTATTAGTTAAAACAGGTTATTGAGATAGTGACAAGTTTTGAAAAATCATGGGGGGCCATGTCAGGCTTTTTTTGGACTTTGACCAGTCAGTCAAAGTTTCCGGCTAGTTCGAGACAAAGCTAAGCGTCAATTTTGGGACAATTTAAGCCAGCTAAAAGACTTTTTTGACCTTTAGTTCAAGAATTGAGATTTTACCAAACAGTTGTCATTTTGGCTAAGGGTTAGTCTAATTAGCCATTCTTTTGGTGGTTTGGTGATTGGCTTTTTAGGCAGGGTCCGGGGGAATTAAATTTACCGCCGACTTTCTATTTGCTGAAATTACCATTATCTTTCACGCTATTAAGTGCTATAATAGTTAGTGAGTTTAGATCGAACGAATTTTTCTTTTGGTTTTCCCTCGGTTAAGGAACTTGTGGCGATGGGTTGGGGTTGACCGTTTTCGTGGTTTTAAAACCATAGAGCTAGCGGGTATAGTAGTTTAGCCAGGGCTTGATTTGTCCGGAGCTGGCGGGCTGGGCCATCTTGAATTGTCCGGAAATTGCCAGGAACTCTGTCCGGAGGCAAGGACTAATGTTAGCTTATTTATATCCTTATATATGGAAAATATATAACCTTTTTCTATGTTAAGTTTGTTTATCTTTCGAATAAGTAACTACCTGATCGGTTATTGGGGCCATCTAGAGTGAACCAATTAGGTTTGTCTTAATTACGACGATTCATAGCGTCTAAACCTGACCGAGGGGTGTTTTTCCGGTGGGTAGCCTCGATATAGTCAATACAGCTATTTGTTATCTTTTTTTACTATAGGTTGGTTGTTTTGGCTAAGGGAGACTTTTAGGGGCTTAACGGGGTCGAAAAAATTTTAATTAGAAAAACTGAAGAGTTATATTCGAAAATGAACTTTTGAAGGCGTTGGCATTGAAGTTGCGATGGTAACCTGTAAACCGCCTGAGTGAGGCGGTCGAAAAGAAAAAGTGGTTATTTCAACCATGTTTTTAGCCTAGGTTGCTAATATAGTCAAAACGGCTAATCCTAGGTTACCAGGAGGACAAAATGCCTAACGTATTTTCAAGGTTCGCTGACATCATAAGCTCCAACATTAACGCCATGCTCGACAAGGCCGAAAACCCTTCCAAGATGCTTAAGCTCATCATCGGCGAGATGGAAGACACCTTGGTGGAGATTAAGGCGTCAACGGCCCAGGCCATGGCCTGTCAGGTTCACTTAAACCGCCGTAAGGTTGACGTAGAACAAACCGTGGCCTTATGGCTAGGCCGGGCCAAGCAGGCGGTTGCCAAGTCCAGGGACGACCTAGCTAGGGTGGCCTTGGTGGAAAAGAAAGCCGCCGAGGAAGAGCTGGAAGCCTTAAACATCCAGATCGGCGAGCACCAAGATATTTTGGACAAACACCACGCCGAGATCGACCAGCTGGAAAACAAGATCGCCCAGGCCCGGGAACGGGAAAAGTTGATCGCCATGCGCCAGAACCATGCCGAAAAGAGTCTCAAGGTCAGCGGCCAACTCAAGCGCTATGACCTGGCCGCTTCCCAGATGAAACTGGATCGCTTGGATCAAAGGCTGGATCGGCTAGAGGCCGAGGCCGAGCTGGAGAGGGCCCACCGCCGCCCGATTGCCGAGAGGAGCATCGAGGCCGAGTTTCAAAGCTTGGATGACAGCATTGAGCTGGAACTCCAGGCTCTCAAAGGCGACCAAGCTTAGTAAGTCGCGATTGAGCCCGGTCCAGGTCCCGGGCTCAAATACGCGGCTAACAACGCTAACGTGGCTACCAAGCCTGGGCGGCTTTAAAACCAACCGGGTATCGAGGCTAGGAGGCCTAACAAGTCATGCATTTCACCACACTAGTTTTTTTAATCGTCTGCGTTCCGCTCATACTGTTGGCCTTGGCTCTTTTCCTCTACTGTCTGAAAGGCGCTTTATCCAAAGACAAAAGGTCCGATCAAGCCAGGCTCCTGGAAACGGCGGCTAGGATTGACGCTAACCTTAGCAAAATGGAGACCCGACTAAGCGCCCTGGAAGATATCCTGCTACAACCGGCCGCCAACGGTCAGCAAAACCAACTTAACCGACAAAACCTTAGCGGCAGCGCTTTTGACAGAAAATTGGCTGACTCCTAAAGTCCAGTAATTTTGGGATCGATCGATTGACTCCCTAAAAAAAGCTAAGTTTTTCCGGCTTAACCATAACCGGTACTTCTTAGACCAAATTTTAAAAGGATACCGAAAAATGAATTACTCATCTCACAATATAAAGGGCCCCTTTAGATCCCGACACGGAATGTTCCTAGGTGTCGTGGCCGGTCTCTCCGAATATTTCGGCATCTCCAAGTGGATTTTAAGGGGCATAGTCATAGCCATAAGTCTTTTTCTCGCCTTCTGGCCGGTTATCATTGTCTACTTAATCTCGGCCTTAATCATGCCCCTGGATCCCTACTATATTCGCCGTAATTAAATAGGGTACGCTTTAAAGGCCAGATTATTCTGGTCTTGAAAGGATATAATCAAATGAATTTAGCTAACATGTCCGTTCAGGGGCCCTTTAGGTCGAAACATGGTGTTTTCCTGGGCGTAATCAGGGGACTGGCCGAACACTACAAAATGTCGCCTTATGTTTTAAGGCTTATCGTGGTAGGCGTTTCGATATTTTTGGCCTTCTGGCCCGTCTTACTTCTTTACATTGCCGCAGCCATAATCATGCCCTTTGAACCAAAAGTTATGCCCGTAACGGCCAGGGACCGTGAAAGGGTTCTTCTGGGTCAAGTCGATCCGAAAACGTTGGTCGATAGCCTAATGACCAGGGCCGACAATTTGGAGGGAAAATTACGCCGCCTTGAGGATTACGTCACCTCAAAAAATTTTCGGGTGGGCTAAAGCCCCAATGTTTAAAAGCCCCGGCGATACTAGTCGCCGGGGCTTTTTTGGTTTTTGGGGGTAGGTCTGGAACCTTACAAAGTTAAAACCTGCCTGAAGCGCTGAGAAAAAAACTCACATTGGCCCTATGTCACCTCGTGACCGTGAGCGGTGACCTAAGTCAGGCTTAAATAAAAAGGCATTTTGCTTGGCGGCCTAAGTTAAGGCTTGGTTAAAAGGGCTTTTAGCTTGGCGGCCTAACTTAAGGCTTGGTTAAAAGGGCTTTTAGTTTAGTGACCAGAGTAAGTTTTGTTTATAGGCCAAAGCGGTTTGGCGACGGGGGAAACGATTGCCTAGATTCCGTCTCCGCCCAGGCCTTGGAGATCCGAAAATCGCTCCTTTAAATGTCGCTCAATTTGGACCAGCCGGCCCTTTTTGATTAGCAAAACCACCTGGCCGAACTCAAGGCCCTTTAAGGCCTGGATCACTTTGTCCTTGACCGTTCGGGCGTTAAAGGTATCTAAGTTCAACCCCAGGAATTCCTCTTGCAGCTCCTCTGGATTAAAATTTTCTCTCCTCTCCACCTGAACCACCCTGTAATTTTGCGTTATCAGGGTGACCTGACCATGGAAAGTTCTTTTTAAAAGCTCGATTAAAGCTTCCAAAAAAGAGTTATCAACTACCGTGGTTGACGTTCTTCTTACTACCAAACCCATTTTTATTCTCCCAAATGATTTGAAGCTTATTGAGAAAGGACCTTTAAAAAGGCCCGACCAGGGAGTACTGCCGCCTTTTGTCTCAAATTAATGGGACATAAAACGGCAGTAAATACACCCGCACCCAAAACCGTTGGCATCTAGGACGGGTAGCAGGGCGCGGTTAGGATTTGAAGTAGGACTCATGAAAAACGTTTCCAAATTAAGTTAAGCCTCAAAAGGCTAAAAAACAAAAGGCCTCAGCCGACATGTTTTTGTGACTATAAACCAGTTTTTAACAGAGTTTTCTAAAATCGTCAAGAAAAAAACTAGAATACGCCTTATGTAAGGTCGGCGCAAGGCAATTGGGGTAAGCTCGTTTATCTGGTGGCTAATTGGCCTGATTGGGTCTGTCTAGACTTGGGGGTTGTCTGGGGGCTAATCGGGCAGGCTCGGGTATGTCTAAAACTTGGGGTTTAAACGGCCGCATTGGGGCCATAGAGAGCTTGGGAGGGCTTGACCCTACAAAATATACCTCCCCGTCGGAAAATGGAGATTCTCAAGCGATCGGCCATTGGCCATCGTAGGCCATTTTTGGTTTTAGCCGGCTAGCGCCTTTAGTGACGAGCTAAACGAAATGATACCATACCCATCGAGTAATTGAACCAAGTAAATCGACGCTTCAGTTCAGGCCTGGCTTAAGTCGCGGCCCGGGGGTTGGGGGACGATTGGGGGCCATGGGTCCTGGGGCGAGGGATCCTGGTGAGAGGGATCCTGGG
>JAITJP010000357.1 GCA_031278835.1 Deltaproteobacteria bacterium | reverse complement strand
GCCCTTTTCATAAACCTCGGGGCTGGGCCTTTTAAGTTTGGAGGTAATTAGGTAAAGCTGGCACCCGCCAATGGAATCATAGGGGTTGACCGTAAAGCTGCCCGGACCCCGGGAAACGGTTAACCTGATTACGAAATCCTCATGGCCGCCCAGGCGATAAGCGCCTTTTAAAACGTCCAGGATCTCGGAAGTCTCCATGGGGATGGTTAGTTCCAGGGCCTCGGCCGAGTGACGCAGGCGATCGATGTGCTCGCGGAAGCAATAAGCCCGGCCGTTTACGCATTTTAAGGATTCGAAAACCGCGTCGCCACGGTGGGTCATGTGATCGTCAGGCGGTACGCCCCATATGGACGGATCGGTGGAATAGCCTCCCCAAACGGTTGAGAACATGACGAAATAATTTTCATGCCAGGGTTTTTTATTATTTAGTTGAGCTTGTAAGAGTTCGTTGGGGGTAAATGAAGGCCAAGTTTTAGCCATTTTATATAGACTCCTTAGGGAGGGTTAGAAATGGCCATGGGGATCTGGCCAGAATAAAGCGAAAATAATTTGAGGCCGGCCGGGTTAGAGGCTTTGGCGTAGGTTAGTAATGGCCTCGGCGTAGTTGGAACTTGAGAACAAATGCGAGCCGCTAACCAGAACCGTGGCCCCGGCGGCCACCAGATCAGCGGCGGTTTTATCGGTGACCCCACCGTCAATCTCAATGGGAATGGCCAGGCCAAGTTTGGATAAAGTATCGGAAAGTTTTTTGGTTTTTTTAGTGGTGGCGGGAATGAAAGGCTGACCGCTAAAACCAGGGTTTACGCCCATAAGGACGATTAGTTCCAACATTTCCAAGGTATCGTCCAAAAGGGCCAACGAGGTGTTTGGATTTATGGCCAGCCCCGGTTTGGCCCCGGCTTCAATGATTGAACTTAAAATTTTATGCGTATGAAGGGCCGCTTCCAAGTGCACGGAAACGTAATCGGCCCCGGCTTTGGCGAAAAGCGGGGCGTAAGTCAAGGGGTCGGAAACCATCAAATGGCAGTCCAAAGGTATATTGGTGGCCTTTCTGGCCACCTCCACCACCCAGGGACCAAAAGTGATGTTGGGGGCGAAATGACCGTCGATGACGTCGATATGAATCCAATCGGCCCCGGCGTCTGTCATGGCTTTTATTTCATCACTCAAACGTCCTCGGTCAGACGAGAGTATGGAGGGGGCTATTTTAATCATTTAAGTATATTCTCTAAACCTGACCAGAGACAGGAGGCCTTTGGAACGATTTGGAAAGAAAAACGGCGCCGAAGCGCCTCAGGTTTGGCCTACGAATTAAGCTAATTTTCAAGTTTTATGAAGGGCCAAGCTACAAGATAGATTAAATACAAGCACAATAAATCAAGCGATATGAAAATTATTTCTGAAATAGTTATTGGCAATGCTATCAATAGGATAACTGAAATTGATTCGAAAATCAATACAAATATAGACATTGTTTTTAATCTAACTTCTAGATTTTCAGGTGAAGGAACTTTATTTTTATTAATTAAAATAAAAATTATATAGATAGGCGTTAAAATAATAGCGTAAAATGGTAAAATTTGAATGATAAAAAAATTAATTTTACCTAGATATATTTGAAAAATGGTGTTTTTTATGTTTAAGTTGTAAAAAAGGCTTAAAGTATTTGGAGTAAATAGTATTTCGCAAGCGGCTATAAAGGTAAAAGTTAAATATCCAATTAAAATGAAATAAAGGGCAAATTTACGTAGGCCTTTAAATACCAAGGGATTGCTAAGGCTCATGAGACCATTTTCCTGACTTTTTGAAAGAGTTTAAAGCCATGAAAAAGCCTAAAGGTCCAAAGACCATAAGCCAATCATTTAGACCAAAGGGTTGACCATGGCCCCAACGGGCCCAAAAAAAAGTCTGCCCGAGGTGGGGTCTGAATAGAACCAAAATAAGCCCTGGCCCAGCTTTAAGCCACTTAAAAACCCTTTTGCCCCGAAAATCTCAGGGGAGGCTGGGCGCTCCTTTGGGCAAATATTATAGAAATACGAAGCGAAATTCAAGCCAAATGATGGCAATTAATCCATAGGCTTAATAAATATTTAACCCAGCTTTTAAGACTAGCCTAAGCCCCCAGGGATTGTTCAAAAGCCAGTGGGCCCGGCCAGAGGGCCCGGCTAGCGCCTCCGGCCAGCGGGCCGGAAACTTTGGTTTTGGGCTTGCCTAAAAGCCCCACCAACGTTTAGAATGGCCCCATGAAAGTTCCTATACTAAAAATCCCCTTTGACCAAAAAGACGCTGCCGAGATTTCCCAAGAACTTACCGACCTTTTGTTGGAAGGCCGTTTGGCCATGGGTACCAAGGTGGCCAACTTTGAGCGATTGTTTGGCGACTTTGTTGGCAGCCAATACGCCCTTGGGGCTTCCAGCGGGACCGGGGCCTTGGAGCTAATTTTTCGGGCCCTAAGGGAAAAATTTGACAAAAACCCCGGGGCCGTGGCCGTCCCGGCCAATACCTTTATGGCTAGTTGCCTGGCCCCCATGGCCGCCGGCTTTAAAATAATCTTAATCGACTGCGACCCTGATTATTTTCAAATGTGCCCCGAGGATTTGGCCAAAAAAATTACCCCGGAGACCAGGGCCGTTCTCCTGGTCCACCTGGGCGGTTTTATTTCGCCCCATTGGGCTCAAATAAAAGCCATCGCTGAAAAAAATGGGGCCGTTTTAATCGAGGACGCCGCCCACGCCCATGGGGCCGAGGCCGACGGCCATAGAGCCGGATGCCTCGGTTTGGCCGGGGCCTTTTCTTTCTACCCCACCAAGGTCCTGACCACGGCCGAAGGCGGCATGGTGGTGACTTCCAACCATGACCTTTATCAAAAACTTTTAGCCATCCGCCAGCACGGGCAACAAAAACCCGGCTCCAATGTCCACCAAACCTTTGGCTTAAATTACCGTCCTTCCGAAATACACGCCCTGCTTGGCCTAAACATGATGGCCAAGGTCGATTGGATTTTAGAGCAAAGGCGAAAAGCCGCCGCCCATTATGATAATCTTTTACTTAATAGCCCCATTAAGTTAGTCAGGCCCCCACAAAACCACAAACCCAGTTACTATAAATACATGGCCTTACTGCCCAGCTCCGTAAACCGCCAGACCCTAAAACAAAGACTCAAAGACGATTTTGAAATCTCCTTGGCCGGCGAGGTTTATTCCACCCCGGCCCATCTCCAGCCCTTTTGGGAAAACCACCAAGACTTTTTGGCCCAAAAAATCACCGCCCTGCCCATTTCCGAAATGGTCGCCGCCCGGCAGATCTGCCTGCCCATCTACCCCGGCCTAAGCTTTGAGGCCCAAAAATACGTGGCCGAGTCCCTGGCCCAAGTTCTTGCCTAAGCCAGCCAAAACGGGCGGTCTGATTTTTAAAAAAAACCAATCGGCCCGCTTTTAAAAAAAACAATTTCTTCCCAGCCAGCCCAGCCTTTTTTTCTATTTTTCCAAACCTTTCTCCACAAAAAAAATCAAACATTTAAGTAAAAACCTAAAAAAACCTTTCAAGGTAAAAAGGCCGCCCTGTGAGTTTTTACTTATAAATTAAAAAAAGCCCCAGAGTACCAAGCTCAGAAAAATAAATTAAACTAAAAAATCAGTTTTACAATCAGAAAAAAAATTTCTTTTCATTTATTTTAGGCCCCTTAGGTCAAGTTCATTTCTGGCCATATTGGCTTTTTAGTTTTTTTATTTCTCTCTAAAATTTGCCCCATAAAACCGAGCTTTTTTTTTAACCCAAGCGGGTCTGGTTTTTTTTTGGACAGCCTTAGTTACTTTGGCTAACCGCTTAACCACCCCCCAAAAAAAAGGTACTTGGGCCGAGAGTTTTTTTATTTTAGCGAGGGTGTTTTTTTAAACTGGCCTGAATTTTCATTTTTGGCAAATCCAAAAAAAATTGGCCCATAAAACCCAAAGTTTTTCAACCCAAACGGGGACGGTTTTTTTTGGACAGCCTTAATTACTTTGGCTAACCGCTAAACATCCCCCCAAAAAAAAAGGTCCTTGGGCCGAGAGTTTTTTTAACCCAAGCGGGGCCGGTTTTTTTTGGACAGCCTTAATTACTTTGGCTAACCGCTATCCCACACCCCAAAAAAAAGGTCCTTGGGCTGAGAGTTTTTTTAACTCTAGCGATGGCGGGTTTTTAAACTGGCCTGAATTTTTTTTTGGCAAATCCAAAAAAAAATTGGCCCATAAAACCCAAAGTTTTTAACCCAAGCGGGACCGGTTTTTTTAGGACAGCCTTAATTACTTTGGCTAACCGCTTAACCTCCCCCCAAAAAAAAGGTCCTTGGGCCGAGAGTTTTTTAAACTCTAGCGATGGCGGGTTTTTAAACTGGCCTGAATTTTTTTTAGCAAATCTAAAAAAAATTTGTCCATAAAACCGAGTTTTTTTACCCAAGCGTGGCCGGTTTTTTTTGGACAGCCTTAATTACTTTATCTAACCGCTTAACCTCCCCCAAAAAAAGCCCCGCAGGGCCGAGAGTTTTTTTAATTTTAGCGAGGGTGGGTTTTTAAACTGGCCTGAATTTTTTTGGCAAGTCCAAAAAAAAAATTTGCCCCATAAAACCGAGTTTTTTTAACCCAAGCGTGGCCGGTTTTTTTTGGACAGCCTTAATTACTTTAGCTAACCGCTTAACCTCCCCCAAAAAAAGCCCCGCAGGGCCGAGAGTTTTTTTAATTTTAGCGAGGGTGGG
>JAITJP010000336.1 GCA_031278835.1 Deltaproteobacteria bacterium | reverse complement strand
TACCAGAAAAACTAGGCCAATAGGGAATAAAATTACTTGGCCTAAAAGCAAATTTTATTAGAAAATACAGAGAGTTGATAATCAAGCCCAACCGGCCGTGTTGAGATTTTTAAAGCCCGGTGTGAAATAATTTTTAGAATATTTAAGTAAATATAAAATCGCCACTAGGTAAAAGCCCCAAATAGCCCTGGTTATATAAAAATTATTAGAAAATATTGGTACTTAGTATATCAGGCAATTGAGAAATGGCCCCAGCTTTTTGGCCATCAAAGCCAAGCCCAGGAAATATCCCGGCCAAATATTTGTTGGCAATAAGGTGGAAAGAAGACTTAGGAAACAAGATAGAAGCCTTAGAAGCCTTCATAGGGGCAGGGCCCATAAGCCTAAAACTGGTTTTTGGCTAGTCTTGATTCCTGGCCCCACCATTAAGCTAAAAAAACTGTTTGTTTTGATAGTTAGGGCTTAAGTGTTGTAAATTTACCACGGCATATAAATGATTGTCAAGACAGGCTTAGCCAGAATAGAAAGGGCTGAAAAATAAATTTGTTTGAGCTCTAACTCATGAACGCGATTAATTGGTTGTTTATTCTAATAAAGATAAAATTTTTATAGCTAATTCTATTTTGGCTAAATTTAAAGGCCCTGGCCTTTTTTGGCTCAGTCCGGTAGGCTTGGGCTGAGCTGATGGGGCATATTTCATGATCTGGTGGCCGAGCCGGGCAAATGGCCAGGGGATTGGCATAATTTTGGAAGCAAAATTACCCGGGCTGGCCAGGAAAAGGGCCTGGGAAATTAGTGAGAAAGAAGATTTTTGGGCTTCTGAGCGGGGTTAAAAATTAGAGATCATTTGAATTTTTGTTTAGTTAAGAGATAATTAAGCTCTGTCTAGGTAAAATTTCAAAAAACTAATTAATGGAAATTAGAGTAATGGAGAAATATTATCTTTAGTAGGAATTACATTTGAAAGCGGGGACTGGGGTTAGGGGCGAGCTGGTCTTGTCAAAATTAGAAGCCTTGACCTGAAAACGGCTTTGATCTATTTTGAGATCGAGCCATAAGCCAACTCATTTAGTTTAGCTAAAAATCAATTGGATTCTAATTGCGAATTTACCATGAAAAGGACGATTTGGAATTTTTTCGTCGCTTCTATTGGTTTATTGTTTAGCTAAGTAGGTTTTTTTTATCAAAAGTCTTAATTTGAAGCTCTGGTAAAGCGAATATACTTGTTTAAAACTTATAGGAGTTTTAAACCCAATAATTTTTTTTTCAGGAGTCACAAGATGAAAAAAATTTGTTTTTCTTTGATGGCCATTTTGGCCCTTTGTATTGGCGCTTCCTTGGCCCTGGCCCAGGACGATCCCGGCAAGGGGCTTTATTTGCCCGGCGACATTACCTTGGCCCAGGCTCAAATAGCCATCGAGGCCGCTTTGGCTAAGGCCAAGGAGCAGGGCACCCTTATGGACATCGCCATCGTTGACGCCGGCGGTAACCTTAAGGCCTTTAACCGCATGGATGGAGCCTTTTTGGCCAGTATCGACATCTCCATTAAGAAGGCCAAGTCGGCCCGTAGCTTAAACATGTCCACGGGCACTTTGCACGATCTGTCCGTTCCGGGTCAGGAACTCTACGGAATCGAAGTCACCAATGGCGGCATGGTCATTTTTGGCGGCGGCGAGCTCATCAAAGACAAAGCCGGCACCATCATTGGGGCCATCGGCGTTTCTGGTAGTTCCGTGGCCAACGACACCGAGGTTGCCCAGGCCGGGGCCAAGGCGGTTTTGGATTCCATTAAGTAGTTTAAGGCTATTTTTACCAGCCAAATTGAAAAAATGACCTAAGTTAAGCTAGTGGATCTGGCCTAATTTGCCAAAAGGCCCAAGCTCGGTCAGCCATTAAATTAACTTAATCACTTAAAAGGGTCATCCCTAAGAGCCTAATCGCCTTTGGGGACGGCCCTTTTTTTCTTTTTGTTGGCCAAAATTTTGTTTGGGCTGGGTCGGAAAAAAAACCCTTTTGCCGGGAAAGGGGCCAAAGTGGGCCCTGGCCCGGGAAGGGCTTGGGGAGATTGAATTAAAGGGCAACTAAATGGGGCAAGTAAGGGGCCGGTTTTAGCGAGATTTTTTTTAAACCTGGGGCTTTTGTTTTTGCTTACTCTTGGTCTCCCTTTGGACCAAAAATATGCTTAGTTCGTAAAGGGCCATTAAGGCCACGGCCAAGATTATTTGGCTGATGACGTCTGGCGGGGTCAGGAGGGCGGCCAGAATAAAAATCAAGACCAGGGCGTAGGGGCGCTCTTTTTTTAAAAAGGCCGGGGAGACCAGCCCTAGGCGAGACAGGAAAGTTAAGACCAAGGGCAGCTGGAAAGACAGGGCAAAGGCCAGGGCCAAACTCATGACCAAGGACATGTAACGATCCACGGTCAGAAGCGGTCTCATGATCTTGGAGGAAAATTTTAGGAAAAAGCCGAAGGTTATGGGAAAGGCCAGGAAATAGGCGAAAGCCAGGCCGGCCAAAAAAAGGCTGGTGGCCAAGATGGTTAGGCCGGGCACCTTGGCCTTTTCTTCGGGCCTAAGACCCGGGGCGACAAAGGCCCATAGCTGAAAAAAGCAAAAGGGGGCGCTTAAGATGGCTCCGGCCCATAGGCTAACCTTGAAGGTGACCGAAAAGGCGTCGGGCAGCCCGGTGTAAACCAGGGCGCTTTCATTGGCTAAGAGCTTTAAAACCGGGCTCATGATTAAATCAAGTATGGGGCCGGCCAAGTTCCAACAAGCCAGGGTCAAAAGGCCCACAACGACCAGGCAGGCGATGAGCCGGCGCCTAAGCTCGGCCAAATGATCCAAAAACGACAGACCCTCTGAAGGGCCCGGCCCAGGCTGGCCAGGGTCACCGTGGTCATCATCTGAATCAGCGGCCCGGGCTTTTGGGGAAAGCGGGGGCAATGAAAAATTATCCGAAGCCGGGAAATCCGTTTTAAGGCCCCTTAGGGGCTTTTCTGGCCCCGGCCTGGGTAAAGTTGGCTTTTCGGCCTCGGCGCTCGTCTCAGGGCCTTCTAGACCCCTTGGCGAGCCTGTTTTGGTCAGACCCGGGTCCGGGTCTTGGGGCCCCCCAAGACCAAGAGCCTGGGCTGGGCTTGGGGGGAGCCGAGGGGCGGCTTGGCCCAGCTCAGTTTGGGCCGGGCCATGGAAATTGGGGGGGCCTTTTTTCTCTGGCATGCGAGTTGGGGCTTTTTTGGGCTTAATTTAGCGAGAAACTGGTAAAAGTTTGTTCGCAGGGGTGGCAATCGGCAAAGCGCATGACGCCCAGGCTGGGTTCAAAGATAACGGCGGCGATGGTGGCAAAGGCTTCAAAATCTCGATCGGACTCGTAAGCGTGGGCGCAAAGGCTGCGGGGCTTATTGGTATGATCCTGGCAAAGCTTTTTTAAATGCTCCACGGTGACCTGGCCTTGGAAGTCATCTAGGAGTTCTTGGGCCACCTGTTGCCGGACGTAAGATCCGCCTTGGGTTAGCCAATCGGCCTCCAGGGGTCTTAGGCTAGGCTCCAGGTAGTGATTGGCGTGGGCTTGGGAGTAACGAAAATCGATTAAGGCGTGTTGTCTGGCCGTGGTCTCCAGACAAAAGGCCAAGCCGTCGGCCGAAGAGAGCTGATAGCACATGCCCGAGGCCCTGGGGGCGAAGGTCAGCACCGATAGGGCGTCACTTAGGATTTTTTGATCAAGGGCCTTACGGGTCAGTAGGGGATAGATAACCCCGGCTTGGCTATCAGTGGGCACGAGTTTATTGATGACCAAGGCCAAGCCGTAATCGTTAAGCCCGTTTAAGCCCAAAATACCGGCCATGGTGTAGACAAGTTTTTTATGCCCGTCCGGACCGGTGATTTTCAAAATTAGGTTAAAATCGGCGAAATACTTTTCCATGTCATAGGTCTGACCCAAAAAAGGTTTTTTTTCCAAGGTGGCCCTGGGTTTTAGATTAAAAGTCGTGCAGCCCCAGTTACGCTCCGAGACCACCCTATTGGTGACCAAAGGGGCCCGGATATCGTTTATCTCCAAAAAACAGTTAAGTAAGACAATTTCCGACAAAGGCACCTTGGCCCCCTCGGCGATGCCGGTCATTTCCTCAAAAAGTTCCGGCGAAGATCTGCTTAAATAGGGCACGTTTCTGAGACACAAATCGACCAGATCGGACTTGGTAATCTTGGCCGGGGTGTTACTAAGATTTAAGTCAGCGAAAGTCTCGGTAAAAACCTTGATGGTATCCCTAAAGTGTTCCCCATGGGCCTGACCCAAGGGGCGGCCCTGTCCGGTAAGTTCCAAGTAAGCGGCGGTCATGGATAAGGCTCCCAAGAATTAAAAAAAAGAAAGAAAAAAAAAACAAAAAAGCTGTGAAAAACCTTTGGCTAAGCCAAATTTATTGACCTGGGTGAGTAAATTAAGCCGGGTAATTTCGTTTTTTTTGCTTTTAATTGAACGGACATTTTACCGGCCTCATGCTCGGGGCTTACTTTAAATAATGGCCCTGGGCTTAAGGCTGTTTTTAAATAGCCTGGGCCGGGCCTGGCCGGGTAAATTTGGGCCAAGGGGTTATTTGGTTTCAAGGGTTTGAGCCTCTTGGTTAATTTGGCAATTATTTGGCGAGCTTTCCAGATTCGGGTCAATATCAGGCGATTGGTCCTTGGAGAGTGGGGCTCTTTCTAGTTCTAAATTTTCCGCTTGGGCCGGGGTCTCATTTTGGTCTTGGGGCTTAATTTCCAGGGAACTTCGATCTTCAGGCCATTTGGAGGTATCCAAGGGCACCATGGTTTCTTCAATGGTTTTGGTAAACTCGGCCTTAAAACGGGCCAGGTGACCATAGACCTTGGCCAGAGATCTGGCCACCTTGGGCAGTTGGTCGGGTCCCAAAACGATTAAGGCCACGGTCAGAATGACGACCACCTCGGCCAAGCTAAAGCCAAACATATTAAGGGCTCTTTTTAGGCTTTGGGTTTATCGGAATTATTTTTAGCCGGATCGCTTGGCTGGCTTGGGCGGTCTTTGGGCCCAGAATCCTCTGGGGAATCTTCTTGCCCGGACAAGCCTTTCCGAAAATTTCTAAGGCCTTTGCCCAGGCCTTTGCCCAGCTCGGGTAAGCGTTTCCCGCCAAAGACAATCACGATGATTACGACAATCAAGATGATTTCATAGAGATGTAAATTAGCGAACATAAAAACTCCAAAAAAATTTGGCTCAATGGTCATTAATCAAGACTAAAACTTCCTTAAGATCCTTCCAAAATTCTCGCTTGATGTCGATTAGTTCCATGACCGTAGCCAAATCAAAGGTCACCTTCATGGGCACTTTTTTGGCCCGGCCAATCACCCACTTACTTTGCCTAAGAAAGGCGAATTTATTGTTTTCCATGCCGGTAATATTTTTAGCGGCCGTTTCCCCCAAAGAAATCACGGCTTTGGGCCCGACCAGTTCGATTTCCCTAAATAGCGCGTTAAGGCAAGCCTTCATGGGAAAGGTCTCAAGATAGTTGCCAGGATCGGGTAAGGGGCACTTGGAAATGGAGGTGACGTAAACCTGTTCGGGTTTAAGCTTTAAACCCTTGGTCAGAACGGTTTCAAAAAATTCCAGCTCTGGGCCCACGGGAATGGACCGAGTAGGTATGGCCTCATAGGAAGGCGGGTCAAAGACAAAAATAAGGGGCGCCCCGGCTGGCCCTCGGCCGGGAATGACCCCTTTGTTGTTTTGATAAAGTGAGCAATTTTGGCACGATGGCAGGGCTTGGTTTAATTCTTCAATGGTCTGGGACCCTTCAATCCAGGAAAGATCCAGGGATTGTATTCTGGGCGGTTCTTTGCAAACCCGGCCATAAACCTTGGCTTTGGCCGGCGGGGCGACCGCCGCCCAGGCCGGGCCTGAGCGAGCCTGACTTGAAGAACTTCTCTGAACAGGGCCCCGGGAGTCCTGGTAATCGGGGTAAGGGTCTGACCGGTAATTTTGCCCGTAACCTTGGCCGTAACCTTGCCCGTAACTTGGGTCTCTCGGGGCGGCCTTTTCGTAAGATTTTGGCGGCAAAGGTTCGTAGCCAGCCTCGGCCATGATTTCGGCCGGACTAAGCCTTTTGCCGGGGCTTTTGGCCGGCGCGGCGGCTGGGCTTTTCAGGACATCTTGAACCGAGGGTTTTTTGACTGGTTGGCGATAAGTCTTGGCCGGGGCTGTGGCGGCGTAAGGATCAACCCGGTAAGAACCGCCCTGGCTCGAATCAAGATTTTTATCCTGGATAAAGGAAAAAGCGTCAAAATCAAGCTGAGGCCTGGGGATTTTTTTAGCCGAGAGCGGGGGCAATAACTCGGAAAAGCCCATTTCGTCCAGGTACTCAAGGGCGGCATAGACCTCCAAGATAAGATTTTGTAAATAACCGCTTTGGGACATCGCTCAGCCTAAATGAAAGCCAGGTCAGGGAAATTGGAATGAATTTTTTTTTAGCCCAGGGACAAATCTAAGGGACTTGGTCAAAATTCAATGGCTCTATGGTACCAAAAAATCGAGGTCCAGTCATTAATCCTTTGAGCGGCCCGGGCCGGGCCTAAGAAGGATTTGGGCTGGGCCTAAGACGGCCTCGGGCCGGCTTTGGCCCTTGGCATTAATTGGCGGGGGAGATTTTAAAGTAAAAACTTATTTGAGGAGAGAAATTGGGAAAATTTAATTAAAAAGCCTCTGGCCGGGGCCGGTCAGAGGCTTTTTTGGCTTAAAAGTAAAGGCCCTTAATGGAGAAGTCGTTTATTTGGTAAACGGGCAAATTATCCACCCACAAAAGGCCCTTGAAAGTAAAGTAATCTTTGCCAATGTGGGTGATCT
>JAITJP010000333.1 GCA_031278835.1 Deltaproteobacteria bacterium | reverse complement strand
TAAGCCGCTGGTCTAGCCTTTTGGCTCTAGATGGTGAACTGGCCCTTTTGCTCTGAGCCTTTTTGTTCTTTGTCGGTAATCTGGCCTGGGCCTCTTTTTTAGTAAGCTGGCCCGGCCCCCTGGTCGGCGCCCTGGCCGGCCGCCCTGGCCGGCTGATTAGGCCTTTTGTTCTGGTCCCTTGAGGTTGAGAGTTGATTTGGCCTTTTCTTTCCAAGCTAGTATGTTCTAAAGTTATTCAGTATGCCTCCCTTCAAGCTAATAATATAAAAAATTAAAATAATTTTTTCAAAATATTTTCTATTTAGAGAATAGATAATTTTTGATGGATTTTATTTTGTTCGTTTAAAATAAAAAGAAAAATTTGCCAATGGTTATCTGGATATTTCTTTAATAATCTGGTAAATTTTTTAAGATATTATTTTTTTCATCATTGGAAAAGTCTTTATCGTTTATTTCGCGATAACTTTTCCTTGTATGGAGTATTGTTTTTGTCGTTAAAGTTATGATCTTTGGCCTTTTGGCTGGCTTTTTTTTAAACCGGCCATGGCTTAAAAGTTAGATCCTTGGCTTTATTGGCTGACTTTTTGTGAGTCTAAGATGACCCTTGTAAAAGAAAACTCCTTACCGCTTAAGCAAACCAGTCAGGCTGGTGAGGCTTTGGTGGAGCCGGGCCGGGAAAACTCGGTGGGCTCCGAGAGTTCCTTGGACCGGGCTAAGCCGGCGCGGTCCCGTGGGCCCCTCGATCAATATAACACCTTAGATACTAAAGCTCGTTATTTTGACTTTTTACTTGATCATAGCCCAAATATTATGCTTATAGTTAATAAAAATAAAGAGTTTATTTATGTAACGGATTCTTTTTTACAACAAACTGGTATTGGCCATCGGGAAAAGTTAATCGGGAGAAGCTGTACGGATGTTTTTACTGGCCAGGACTATGAGCTTTTGGTCGAGGTCATGGACATCGCTTGCGAGGACGGCGGATCCATGTGCGCGGCCGTGTCCACCAATTGGGCCAACATTTTTTGCCAAAAGCCCGGGCCGGAACTGAAATATGAGGTCCACTTGGCTCAGCTCTCGGAAAATCAAAACGACCAGGGGGCCGGGATAATCATCGCCTGTAACGACGTGACCGAAGCCCTCCACGCCAAAGAGCAGGCCGAAAAAGCCAACCGGACCAAGAGTTCTTTTCTGGCCAACATGAGCCATGAAATAAGAACGCCCATGAACGCCATCATCGGCATGGCCGAACTGGCCTTAAGGGAAGTCATCTCGCCCGAAGCCGCCGAGATGATTCAAAGCATCAAAAGCGCCGGAAATAACCTTCTTTCTATCATAAATGACATTTTGGATTTTACTAAAATCGAGTCCGGTAAACTTGAGATAGTTGAAACCGAGTATCTTTTTAGTTCCTTTATTCAGGACGTGATTGGGATCATCAGAACCAGGATAACCGAAAAACCCATTGATTTTTTCGTTTACATTGATCCCAAGATCCCCAATCGCTTGATTGGCGATGAGGTCCGGGTTAGGCAGATCCTTTTAAATATCTTATCCAACGCCGTCAAGTACACCAAACGCGGCCACGTCAAGCTCTCGGTCACTTTCACTGAAAAACAAAAAAAGAGTCTCATAACTTTTCAAGTCTCTGACACGGGCATTGGGATTAAGCCCGAAAACATCAATGAACTTTTCGCTGATTTCTCCCAGTTTGATAAGGCGGCCAACAAAGGCATTGAGGGTACGGGCTTGGGCTTGGCCATTACCAAAAATTTGGTTCGGTTGATGAAGGGCGAAATCAAAGTCTCCAGCGTTTACGGCGAGGGCAGCGTTTTTACCGTGGTCGTCCCCCAAACCGTCATCGAAAACCAGCCCTACATCAGCGTCAAAGATCCAGACAAAAAGAAAATTTTGGTCTACGAGCCCAGAGATAATTACGCCGACAGCTTGATGGCCACCTTGGGCGATCTGGAGCTGGGTAAGGTCAACTTGGTTCAAGATCCCGTTTCCTTTAATCAGGAACTGGTCAATGACGAATATAATTATATTTTCGTCCCTACCTCGTTTTATCAACAAGCTCAGCACATTCTTAGCCGGCAAACCAACGGCCGAGACGGAAAAAATCAAACCAAGCTGGTTTTGATGGCCGACCGCAGTGACACTCTTGGTCAAGAGAGTTTAACCACGGTTTTTATGCCCATCTTTGGGCTAACCATCGCTTCCATCTTAAATGACGTGCAATTGGCCCCCCGGCAACCCGGGGCCAAAGCCGCCCAGCATACCCGTTTTACCGCCCCGGAGGCCAAGGTCTTGGTGGTGGATGACATCATGACCAATCTCAAAGTGGCCGCTGGTCTGATGTTGCCCTACGGGGTCAAGGTTGACATCTGCGAGTCCGGAGAACAATCTCTGAACTTGGTGGCCAAAAACGAATATGACCTTATTTTTATGGATCATATGATGCCCGGCATGGATGGATTGGAAACCACGGCCGCCATAAGGGCCATGCCTGGCCGAGGTGAGGTGCCCATAGTGGCTTTGACGGCCAACGCCATTTCTGGGGTTAAGGAGATGTTTTTATCCAAGGGCTTAAGCGATTTTATCTCCAAGCCCATCGATCCCCTAAAACTCGAAGAGATGCTCTACAAGTGGATCCCCAGGGAAAAACACATTAGGCAGTTCCAACAAGTTTCCACCAGAACCAAGCCAACGGCCAAACATGGCCCCGAATCCACTCTTGACCAGGCCCAAGACCTCCCTGGCCCGGCCCAGCTTGACCCAAATTTAATCGACGATCAAAAATTCCTAAAAAGCCAAGAAGAAAACCAAGGCGAGGATTACTACGAAGATCCCGATCAGGGCTATGAAGATGATTACGGCGAGGAAGAAGATCCCTTAATCTCGGCCATCCTGGCTTTTGAAGTCCCCGGGGTCGATCTTAACGAAGGTTTGGAAAGACTGGGTGGTGACGCTAACTTACTTCTCGAGGTGGTGGAAGCCTTTATTAATTTCACCCCGAAGGTTCTCGAACAAGTCCGAAGCGGCCCCGAGGAGATAAACTTAAAAGAATACTCCGTGGCCGTTCACGGAATTAAGGGCAGTTGTTTTAATATCGGAGCCGGACAAGTCGGGCGCCTGGCCGAAACTCAGGAACACGCCGCCAAGGAAGGAAGACTGGGTGACGCCCAAGCCGGGCACCAAACCTTCGTTGAGGCCGCCGATAAACTGATAAATTCCTTTAAGGCCTTACTGGAAAAAATGGCTAACCTTGAGGATGACCAGTCTAATCAAGATGCCTCCAGCCAAGCCCGGCCCAGCGGCCCCGGCCAAGCCCAATCCCCGTCAGCCAATGACGGCACCGATCCAAGCCCTTTGACCAATAGCCAAGACTACCCGCCCCTGGAGATTTTGGTTTCCCTTTACAAGGCCTCGGGTAGTTATGACATCAAGGCCATGGACGATTTGATCGCTGGTTTGGAATCCCAAACCTATACCAGGGGCGCTGAGCTGGTCTCCTGGCTCAGGCGAGAGATTGACAACTTGGATTTTGACAGA
>JAITJP010000255.1 GCA_031278835.1 Deltaproteobacteria bacterium | reverse complement strand
GATAACGTTTCCAAGATAGACATCATTGGCCTGACCTTTTTTGAAAACGGCTTTAGACACGTCACCAATTCCGTTAAACCGGTCATGGTTCCCGAGGATCTTAAAGGGCTGACCATAAGAACCATGCAAAATAAGATTCACATGGCTTCCTTTGAAACCATCGGGGCTAAGCCCAAAGCTTTGCCTTTTGGCGAGCTCTATTCTTCCCTAAAGCTGAAAAGCTTTGACGCCCAGGAAAACCCAATTCCCATTATCTACAATTCCAAGTTTTACGAAGTTCAAAAGTACTGCTCCCTGACCGGACACTTTTACTCACCAACTCCAATGTTTATCAATAAAAACCTCTGGAACAAACTAACTGACCAACAAAAAGAAATCTTTCGGCTGGCCGCCAAGGAGGCCCGAGACTACCAGCGGACTTTGATTGACCAGCAAAGCGCCCAATACGTGGACAAGCTAAAAGAAAAAGGCATGCAAGTCGATGAGGTCGACAAGGCCATCTGGCTCCAAGCCATGGAGCCGGTCTACCAAAAATACGAAAACGAGGTTGGCCTGGAAGTTTTAAAAGAAGTTCGGGCCGAAATAGCCAAAGGCTCCCAGGACCAAGCCCCGCTTCAATAACAGGCCCGGGGCCTGTTAGCCGCCCTGCCCCAGCCAAAAACCGAACCGGCCTCCATATAAACTTATATGGAGGCCTTTTGTATTTAGATGAAGAGAAAAAAGCCAGACGGATTATTTTGTTAAAAATCAGAGACTAACGACTTATTTTTTCAAAAAATCCATAATGTAAGGATATAAAAAGTCATTATTGACCAGGTAACTCATGTGATCATGATCGGGAAGGATTTTAAGAATAGAATTATTGATGGTTTTGGAGAGCTTATCGATCATTTCATCTTTAAAGAGATCATTGGCGCCAAAAATAAACAGGGTTTGAGTGGTTATCTTGGCTAAGTCTTCATATTTAAGGTGAGGCTGTTCAAAAATCATTTTAAATTGAGGACTTTGGTGATCCTTTATGATCTGATGTAAAAATCGCACCGCCTCTGGGCTTAGGTCGTCTGGATCGGTATTGGGCCCCATCAAGATCATTTTCAGAAGATCTTGGGGATATTTCATGCCCATGATTAGCCCGACTATGGCGCCGTCACTAAAACCAACCAGGTTAACTTGTTTTAAACCGAGTTTTTCGATAAATTCATGGATATCTTCGGCCATTAAGTCGTAATTTATCTGGCCGGTTAGGCCGCTTTGCCCATGGTCTCGGCTATCGATGGCGTAAATAGCGAAATGATCTTTTAACTTTTCAACCAAAGGCTTAAAAATAGTATGGTCTTCACTGTTGCCATGTAAGAAAAGCAAGGGCTCACCGGAGCCCACTTGGTGGTAAAACAAAGCCACTGATTTTAGCTGAGCGAACACTTGACTCCTCCTGGCCAGCGAAAAAAAAACCTGCTGGTCGTGGACCATAAGTTTTTGGGGGTTTTTAGGGCTATATTTTAAGTTAATCTTAGTTTGTAAAGACCAACAAACAGTTATATTAATCTAATTATTATCATAAATAGAAAAATCAATGATTTTAATCAAGGCTTTTAATCTCTTGGGAGACTTTTAAAACCTTTCTAGAAATTATAAATTAACTTCCAATAAAATTCAAGGGGCCAGGCTTAGCCTAGCCCGGCTTGACCGGATTGGGCCTTTGAGTCTTTGGCCATTAAAATAAAAGGCCCTCTAGCCGGATGATTGGCTGATCAAAACCGGCCTGGTTGCTAATCTCGGGCCAATGGTCTAAAATATTTTTGCCCAATCTTGGCTAGGTTTCCAAGATGGCTAGCCATTATTCGAAGTTTCCTTTAGTTTTTTTTCTTTTTAAACTTCAAGGGGCCAAAAAGATACTTGATTTAGTGGTAAATAAAGATTGATTATTATTTTTAATGTAAAAGCATGATTTTTTTATTCTTTAAGGCCATTTAAGATTTAGAAAAAAATCAAGATCAATAGACTAGTTGACTTTTTTTCATCTATTAACTAAAAAAAGACTACCAATAAGCTAGGATAGGCTATGAGCAGCCCAGCCGGCCACGGCAACTTTAGTCCCCAAAGTCTCAAGGCCCTCTCTGACATCGTGGGCCCGGCCTTTTGTCGGAGCCAACCGATTGATTTGGAACTTTATTCATACGACTCCTCGCCTTTTATCCATTACCCCTCGGTCGTGGTTATTCCCGGCCAAGTCGAGGAGATGGCCGAGGTGGTTAGTCTTTGCCGCCGCCACGGTTGGCCTTTGACTTGTCGCGGGGCCGGGACCAGTTTGTCCGGCGGGGCCGTGGCCCATCGCGGGGGCGTTTTGATGTCCACGACCAGGATGAACCGCTTGCTGGAAATCGATCTCTTGGAAGAAACCGCTTTGGTCGAATCTGGCTTGGTTAATTTGGACTTGCAAAAAGCCCTGGCCCCCTTTGGTTACATGTTTCCCCCGGATCCGGCCAGCCAAAAGGCCTCAACCCTGGGCGGCAACATCGCCGAAAACGCCGGGGGCATCAAGGGGGTCAAATACGGCATCACCAAGCACCACGTCCTGGGGCTTGAGTTAATTCTCGATGACGGCTCTTTGGTTAAAACCGGGGCCCTCAAAAAAGGCTTTGAGTTTATCGCTCCCGATCTAACCGGAATATTTCTGGCCTCCGAAGGCACCTTGGCCTTGGTGGCTAGGGCTTTATTAAAAATCACTCCCCTACCCAAGTCTTACAAAACCCTCTCGGTGGTCTTTGACAGTCTCTTAAAATCCGGTCAGGCCGTCTCGGCCATCATCGCCCAGGGCATCATTCCAACGGCCTTGGAAATCATGGATCGTCGTCTAATCGCCGCCCTGGAAGACTATTTGCGGCTGGGTTTTCCGGTCGGGGCCGAGGCCATGCTTTTAATCGAACTGGACGGTCTGGGCCCGGAACTTGACCCCCAATTGGCCAAGATTAAAGATATCTGTTTTAGGTCAGGGGCGGTCAGCTTGGAAGAAGCCGAAACAGCCGAGGATCGTGAAAAACTCTGGTTGGCCAGGCGTTCCGGAAACGGAGCCCTGGGCCGCATAAAACCCAGCACCATTGTTCAAGACGTGACCGTGCCTATCGTTCACCTTTCCAAAATGCTGTCCTTGGTTCAGGAAGTGGCCGATCGTCACCAGATCATTATCGTGCAAATGGCCCACGCCGGGGACGGAAATCTGCACCCCCATTTGTTGTTCGATCCCTCGGATGGCCAAGAATATTTGAGATGTTTAAAAGCCAGCGCCGAAATTTTCGCCGCGGCCTTGAAAGTTGGCGGCACCATTACCGGCGAACACGGCATTGGACTTGAAAAAGTTACTTTCATGACCGATGAATTTACCAAGGTCGAACTGGACTTCATGGCCGCGATTAAATCCGGACTCGATCCCACGGGGATCTTTAACCCCGACAAGGTCCTGCCCCAAAAATGGCAAGCCTATCGGAAGGCCAAGGGGAGCTGATTTTTTTTAAAGGTGCCCTTTAAAAAATCAAGAAAAAGAAAGAAAAAAAAGAAAAATAATTAAAAATACTTAAAAAATATAGCCAATGGTTAATCTTTAAAGGGCCTTAGGCTAAAAATTTTTTGGAAACAAAGTCATGGTGGTAAAACCTAAAAGCCACGGTCAACTGAAAATCGTTTACCTGGAAGCCAAATCAGCCGGCAAGTCCATTTTACCGTGTGGGTTGGGGCATAATTTGAATTTATCAACCGATCATGACCGTTTCGTGGCCATCAGTTCCAGGGGATTAAATCAAATTGAATCGATTGAACCGGACAATCTCTTGGCCGAGGTCGGGGCCGGCTTGACCCTTTCCGAGTTGGAAAAAGCTTTGGCCCCCACTGGTCTGTATTGGCCCATTACCGGGCCCTATGAGAGAACCCTGGGGGGCCTCATGGGTCAAGGACTTTTGGGGGCCGAGACCATGGCCAAGGGCACCATGGTTGACTGGATCTTGGGCACGACCATGATGAACCCAGCCGGAGAAATCGTCAAAAGCGGCGGCCGGACCTTAAAAAACGTCAGCGGCTACGATTTAACCAGACTGGCCTGGCGGGCCAGAGGTTCCTTGGTCATGAACCTTTCATTTATTTTAAAACTCCTGCCCAAGCCCAAGATCTGTCCGGTCATGGAGTTTTCCATCAAATCCTTAAAACTGGCCGCCTCCCATATGGAGACCATCATAAAGGAAGGCTTTGGGGTCCAGAACCTAAGGCTGATCGGCGACGACAAAGGCCTTAGAATTTGCCTCTGGTTGACCGGTTTTGTCGAATATGTCAGCGCCCAGGAAGAAAAACTAAAAAGTTTACTTAAAGATCCAAGTGACCTGTTTGAGGACGGTTTTGAGTATTTCAATCATGTTGACGCTATTTTTAATTTGCCAAATGAAAAAATAAAAATTTTCGCCGGAAGCCGAAAGAATTTACTTGAAACCGTCAGAAACCTTAGCTGGATTGGCGATCACCATTTCGTGGTTGACCTGGGCTCCGGTCGCTTGGCCCTTATTTCGTCCCCCAAATCCTCAGAGGATCTGGCCTTTGAATCAGGACTGGTCTTAATATCCGGCCAGGTCTTTCAAACCAGCGGCCCCCTTTTTCGCCGGCTTAAAACGGCCATTGATCCCAAAGGACTCTTCGCCACGCTGTAATAAGCGCCATATTTAAGCATTTTTACCAGGGGCTTTTTAAATGGCTCGGCTGAGAGTTTTTTTTTTAAGCCAAATGAAATTTGGCTCAAAAAAAAAGAATTTGTTTTTTATTTGGAGGCCTGATTTGAGCGGGGCTAGGTTTTTTTATCATGGCCGGTTATGAAGAAATTTCGCGTTGCAATCGTTGCGGGTTTTGTCAAAGCGTTTGCCCCACCTATCTTCATTCCCAAGACGAGGTCCAGGTGGCCAGGGCCAGAATTTATTTGACCAAGCTCTTGATTGAAGGCAAGTACGATTTTACCAAAGATAGCCAAGTGGCCAAAAAAGTTGACCAATGTTTACTGTGCGGGGCCTGCACGGCGGCCTGTCCGGCCTCGGTCAAGACCGATGAGATCATGGTGGCGGCCAGAAACGATTTTGCCAGCAATCGAGGTTTAAAGCTATTTCAAAAACTGGTCTATCGGGGCCTGTTGCCCAGTAAAGATCGGCTGGAAAAGGTGGTGGCTTTACTTAATTTGTACGAAAAAAGTGGGGCCCGGAGGCTTTTGTATGGCCAGACCTTGCGGCGGGCCTTGGATCGGCTGGTTTATTACGATTCGTTTTTGCCAGATAAGTTAAGCCAACCGGCCCGGGCCGGCCTAGCATCGGTAATTAGGGCCCAGGGTCAGGCTAAGCTTAAGATCGTTTATTTTTTGGGCTGCGCCTCAAACGTCTTTTGGGCCCAAACGGTCAGGCGCTCTCTAGCCTATTTGGCGGCCAGGGGCGTGGAAATACACCTGCCGCCAAGCACCTGTTGCGGGGAACCGCATCGATCCTCTGGGGATCTTGAAGAAACCAGGCGTTTGGGGCTAAAAAACGCGCCGCTGATTTTTCAGGCCAATTATGATTTTATTGTCACCGATTGTTCGACTTGCGCCAAAGCCCTTAGCCGATATGACCAATTCGTGGGAGCCGATTCTAAGGAAGGCCAAAGGCTCAGGGCTTTTTTACCAAAAGTGCTGGACCTAAACACTTTCGTGGTGGAGAAGTTGGGCTCGATTTCGGCTAACTTAAAGCCCAGCTCCTTTAGCCGGGTCACTTACCACGACCCTTGTCACGCCCTCAGGGGTTTGGGCATCAGGGAGGCGCCCCGGGCCATACTTAAGGCCATCCCCAATTTGGAATTTATTGAGCTTGAGGGGGCCGAAGTTTGCTGCGGCGGGGCCGGATCTTACGGCTTCAATCACCCGGAGATGGGCGGGCGCCTGGCCGAGTCGAAAAGGCTTAGGATCGCCCAGAGTGGGGCCGACCTGGTCTCGACTTCTTGCCCGGCCTGCGCCCTGCAGCTGGGAGCCGGCCTAAAGCGGGCCGGCCAGTCTATAGCCATGGTCCATCCGGTGGAACTCTTGGCCGAGTCGGCCCAGTTGGGAGTTTTTAAGCCCTAGTCTACGCGCCTAAAAAATCCTGATGGGACCAGGCTTTTTAGGGCCGGGCGCAATCGCCGGAATCACCAGCCAAGACTTCCAGGGCGTGATCGAGGATGGGCACCAGGGCGGACAGGTTTTCAGCCACGGCCTTGGGGCTTCCGGGCAGATTAACGATTAAGGTCTTGGCCCGAATGACGGCCACGCCGCGGCTTAGCATGGCCCTGGGGGTTTTTTTATAACCCTCCAAACGCATCAGTTCGGCAAGGCCCGGAACCAGGCGCTCGGCCACCTCCAAGGTGGCCTCGGGGGTCCAGTCCCGGGGCGAAAAGCCGGTCCCACCGGTGGTTACGATAAAATCCAGCTGGCCCGAGTCGGCCCACTGGGCCAGGGTTTGGGCCAAAGTTTGCCGATCATCGGGTAATATTAAGCGTTTGCTTATTTCAAAACCGGCTTGGCTCAAAATCTCCACGACCTTGGCTCCGCTCAAGTCTTGGCGCTCGCCGGCGCTGCCCTTGTCGCTTAAAGTTATCACCGCCGCCCGATAAGTTGGGGCCATTTTTTCACCTCATAATCATTTAAGTTTTTAATTTAAAAATAAAAAAAATCGCCATGGTGGATTTTTTTTAAAACCGCCCTGGCTCTAATGGCCAAAGGAGTTTAAGCTAGTCATGGAAAAAAAAGCCAAAATAAAAGCCCCGGCCCGGGCCACCCATATGGTCAAGAACCTAACCATGAACGGGGCCGCTAGCCAGGATGATTTGGTCAGATGCCCCTGGGCCTGTTTGGATCCCTTATCGCGGGCTTACCATGATCTCAGATGGGGGCGGCCTTGTCGGGACGATCAGGAGCTATTCAAGATGCTCATTTTAGAAGGCCAGCAAGCCGGACTGTCCTGGCCCCTGATTTTAAAAAAAGAAAGGGCCATCCTGTCGGCCTTTGAGGGGCTGGAGCCAAAAAAGGTGGCCGAGTTTGGGGAGCGAAAAGTCGAAGAGCTTATGGCCAACCCAGAGATAATCAGAAACCGCCTGAAAATTAAGGCGGCCATCACCAACGCCAGGGTTTTTTTAGCTTTGGTTAAAGAAAAAGGCTCCTTTGCCGACTATTTGTGGGCTTTCGTTGATAATGAACCAATAGTCAACCATTGGCGAGAAATGCAAGAACTTCCGGCCAATAGTGATCTTT
>JAITJP010000195.1 GCA_031278835.1 Deltaproteobacteria bacterium | reverse complement strand
TTCTCTGGGCCAGAGCCAACGGATCGTCCTGGCCGGAATAGGCAAACACTACGCCCCCGAAGATCTGCTGGGCCGCTTGGTGGTAATCGTGGCCAACCTGGTCCCGGCCAAACTCATGGGTCAGGAGTCCCAGGGCATGGTCCTGGCCGCCTCCAATGAAGGCGAGCTTTTCTTGGTCAGCCTGGCCGGGGAGATAAGCCCCGGTTCCAAGGTCTCCTAGTTTTTCCGCCCAAACTTCCCCCCCCAAGCCGGGGCCTAAAAAAATCGGCCTCGGCTTACTTTTCCCGCCTGAGCTTTCCTGACCAGAAAAAAAGGCCCGCCCCTGAGTGGGGATGACCTTTGGGCCCACTGGCCAAAAATCGTGACCTCAGCCCCTGTCCAGATTGCCCCATAAAGGCCCTAAATCGCCCCAGGGCGGGCTTTGGCCGCGAGAACGGGGGTCATCCTAGTCTCAAGGGCTCCGAAGCGCTCCTAGGCCCATTTCCGGCCGATTATGGGCAAATCCCAAAAGGGCCAGTTCTGACCGAAAATTTTCCCCTTAAACTGGCCTGGAAAAGGGGGCTTTTGACAAATTTGGCGCAAAGTTTGGTCGGTCTAAAAGGCTCGGGGCGACATTGGTGAGCCGGCCGGGCCTTGGCTGACCGGGGTCAGGTCAGGCCGGGGCCTTGGGCTGAGCTTGGAAGCGGAGGTTTTGGGAAGGGCGAAATCGATTAGCCGGGACGGGCAGGTTTTTGTAAACCGGCCGCCAGAGTTCTGGATTGGCCCTTAAGGAAGTTTCCCTAATTGGCCCAGGTTAGTGGCCTTGAGGCGAAGAAAATAAATGGCCCTGGGAAAGGGCGGCGGCCTTTTTTTAAATCATGGGCCTGGACCTTTTGGCCTAATCCAAGTTTGATGGAAACTTTTTTTTGCCCCATGGCTTAAAAATGGCCTTTTTGACTTGAAAAAAAATAGAAAAAACCCGGATCCAGGCGGGGCTGGGAGATTATAAAGAAGGCTGGCTTATGCTAATGGCAATTATTAGAAAAAATATAATGGTAAGTATAAGTTTATTAGCTAATTAATAAATATGATAAAAGTTTAAAATTAAAAATTAATAGATACTTTTATAAAATTAATGTTTATTTCATTTAATTAAAAAGTTAAGATCGATTTTAAGATTTATTTTATAAAAAATTAAAGTTTGCAAAAATAGAACTCTTGAGCGATTTTTCCAGCTAAAAACCTCAGAAAATAATCCTTATTTTTACTTAATATTAAGTACAATCAAGGAATATAGATTAAATTTTACCTCATCTGTCTAAAGCGCTTCCGTATAGATTTGTAATTAGGTTAACTATTTCTTCCTTTTATCAAACCAAAAGTAATTTTGTTAACAGAAAATCTTTGATTGTATGTATGTCGTCTCATGACCTTGCGGAGGCAAACCTAGAATGGTTGCGACTTTAATAAGGAATCTTGATTTTATTAAGATTCTAGTCTAATATTGTTGACATGGCTCTGATGCCGCTTAGAAACTGGACGGATTGGTGTCCTCTCAAGCGTCAAATTTCCCGACTCCTGCGGAGCGGGAGGCCTTGGTGACTCAAGGTCAGCGCCAGTAAATGGCCTCGGAATTCACTTTTGGAGTAAATCAGATGAAAATCAATGGCACCGCTTTCGTAAAGGCCAGAGAGTCTCACCTTCTAGGAGTTTTGGAATTGGCGAATAAGGCCGACGTCACCTTCAAGACATTGAGCCGGATCGAGAAGGGGCAGAGCGTGAAGCTGGTCTCGCTTCGCAAGGTAATAAAGGCCTTGGGGCTGACCGTCGATGAGGCTTTGGCCAAACGCATGATCTTGATGGATAACGACGACAAAAAATAGCGGCCAGTGGGCACATTGGCTTTGAGGCCGGTCCAGGCCCTTTTTTTTTGAAGTCTTGGCCGGCCCGTTTTGGTGGGCAAGGGATGGTTTTTTTTATCGACCGGACCGGGGCAATCGATACCATAATCTGACCATGGCGCCTCATCAAAAGTAAGTTTTTAAGCCCCCGGCCCACGGCAAATTTCGCCCCCGCCGAAAATTTTCCACTCTCCAGGCAAAATCTTTTCAAAACTGACAAATTAATGACCTTGATCATTATTTTTTAAAAAAATCACGTTTTTTTCATTTTTTTTTAGGCCCGGTATCATTTATCAGAATCTTTTAATCTAAAGACTCCATTGGTGAATAAATTTTAATCTAAAGACTCCATTGGTGAATAAATTTCAATCCAAAAAATCTATTAGTGAAGAAATTTACTTTGTTAAGACTTTTTTTTGTGAACAAAAATTCTTAACTATTTAAATTTCTTTTGGTTTAACGCTTAGTTCTTTGTACTTTTTGAGCTAACCATGTTAATTAAAATTTCTTACCCCTTAAGAGTTTTCTATTAGAATTTTTATCATAAAAATATAATATTTAAGCGTTTTTCTAACTTGGCTTTGATTGGTCCATTGGGCCCCGCTCTCCACTGGCCCCGGGCCGCCCTGGGCTCTTGGTTTGGCCGGGCCCCTTTGGGAGGATCTGACCCCCTCCAGGAAGGCCCTTTAATCGGCCCTATTGGGCTCCAGGAGCTCACCAAAGGCCCTTACCCCAATAATTCATGGGCGGCTTCAAAGAGCTCCCAGGGCCCTTTTTGACCGTTCGCCGGCCCAGGCCGGTTGGGGCAGTTTTTAGGCTTTTGGCCATTAAGCCAATACTGGCTCCGAGCACTGGGCCCAAGCCCTTGGGCCCAACCCGGCTCCAGCGGCCATCAGCCGGGTTGGATTTTTTTTTTGCGGGCCTGGTCAAAAACGGGACAAGGTTTTTTTGGGTAAATTTTTACTTGATAAAGATTTAGTCTTTTTATTTTACCTTAAAGTCTATTTTTTTATTAAGTAAAGAGATAAAAATTTTGATTATTGGCGAAATAGCCAATAGTCAAAAGCTTTAGAATTTTTTTATGTTTTCATAACTTTTGAAACTTTTAAGCTTAAAGCGGGGGGGCCAGGGCTTGACCCTTTTGAGCTTTTGGAGGTAATCTTTATAAAAATAGTTAATTTTTTCAATAAACTAACATTAAAACGCATAGTTTTCTTAATTAAACGGATTTATCACTGTGGGTTAGAAAGTAATCTGTACTTTTTTTGTTTTTTACTGTTAATTTTTTATATATCTGGACAGATACTTATACTTTCTCTGTTTTAGCTTTTGTTTTAGGATTTTTTTGGTATTGGTATGAAAGTTATCGTGGCCGGGGCCGGTGAGGTCGGCTATAACATCGCCGAAAGGCTCTCTCGGGACAAGGTTGACGTGATTTTGATCGACACCGATCAAAGCCGTCTGGACGCCGTGGTCGATACCCTAGACGTTCAAACCATTAGGGGCTCGGCCTCACATCCCAACGTCTTAAACGAGGCCGGGCTGGAAAACAGCGATCTCTTGGTGGCGGTAACTTCCAGCGACGAGATAAACGTCTTGGCTTGCCGGGTCAGTCAGCTCATGGCCCCGGAGGTGAGGCGGGTGGCCAGGATTAGGGATCCGCTCTTGTATAAGGCGGTCAACTCCTCGGATTTGAAAGAAGGCCTGGGCCTGGCCAACGTCATCGATCCTACCACCCTAACCGTGGAAAATATCTTGGACTTTTTGGATCTGCCCGGGGCCGTGGACGTCATAAACGTCGGCTCGGGACAGTTAAAATTTGTCGGGCTAAGACTACCCAGGCAACATCCGGCCGTGGGTAAAACCCTGTCCGAGGTTTTACCCAGATCCACGGGCAACAATCTCCTGGTCGTGGCCATCTACCGACACCAAAAAGTTCTCATTCCCAGCGGCAACACCATCTTAAACGGTCGGGATTTGCTTTACATGGCGGCCACCCCGGAACACTTGCCGGAGGTGGCCGAGTTTTTCGGTATTGAGTGGAAAACGGTCAATAACGTTTTCATCATGGGCGGGGGCGAGGTTGGCCTAAGCCTGGCTAGGCGCCTGGAAGAAAGAGACGACATTACCGTCAAATTAATCGAGCAAAACCCCGAGAGATGCGAGTATTTAAGTAGGGAACTAAACGACACCATCGTTTTGCGGGGCGACGCCACCGACCAGACCCTTTTGGAAGACGAGGGCATCTCCGATTGCGACGTTTTTATCGCCGTGGGAACCGACGACGAAAAAAACATGGTCACCTGCCTATTGGCCAAACGTCTGGGGGCGGCCAACACCATCACCCGGGTTAACCGCTACAGTTACGCCCCCTTGGTCTCAGCCATTGGCCTGGAGTCTTTGGTTTCGGCCAGGGTGGCGGCCGTTTCGGCCATACTAAAAATCGTCCACAAGGGCCTGGTGGTGACCGTGGCCAACCTCCAAAATAACGACACCGAAGTTGTGGAAATAGCCGTCTCGGAACACAGCAAATGTTTGGGAAAAAAGCTCATGGACGTAAAGTTTCCCAATGGCTCAATCGTGGCCGGAATCCTGAGAGGCGACACCTCCCTAGTGCCCCGGGGCGACACGATTTTTGAAACCGGCGACATTCTGGCCGTGGTGGCCCGAACCGAGGTCGTCTCCTTGGTGACCAAGGCCCTGCTTTGACCACCTTGCTCCCAAGCAAATTTTAGGCCTAGCGGCCTCAAGTTTGCTTGGTTTTTGGCCTGGGGGGCGTTTTTTGGTGGAGTTAGGCTTTGGCTTATTATATACTCACCTCGGCCAGGAAGTGCCCCGCTTGGCTGGCCCTCCAAGGGCTCGAGGCGTTTTTGGGCTTAATGATTCACGCTTCTTGGCTTGGGGGCCTGGGCCAAAAAGGTTTTTTTCCAGCGGACAAGCTCGGCCTTAGGGCCGTAAATATTTTTTTACCCGGCCGAAATTAGGCCTTTGGCCGGACGGGAATCGACCGAGGCGGCTCCATTTTTCTATGATCAATCCTCGCCTCATCGCCCATCTCTCGGGCTGGATCGTGCTTTTTACCGGGTCGGGTTTTTTGCTGCCGCTTATTCCGGCCTATGTCTACGAGGACGGCTCGGCCAACTGGTTTTGGCAATCTCTGGTGGTCTCCACCTTCGCCGGGTCGTTTTTGTTGGCCCTGGGCGGAAAGACCTCGGGCCATGAGCCCCGCTACCGCGATAGTTTGGCCGTGGTCAGCTTGTCTTGGTTTTTGATTAGCTTCATGGGGGCTTTGCCCTTTATTTTTAGCGGCTTATTGGATCCCTGGTCGGCCATCTTTGAGTCCTTTTCCGGCTATTCCTCGACCGGGGCCACGGCCATCGCCGATCTACGGATCATCCCCAAAGGCTTACTGTTTTGGCGGGCCGTCATCCAATGGTTTGGGGGCATGGGCATCATCGTTTTGATGGTGGCCGTGCTGCCGTTTTTGGGCGTGGGCGGCCAGATCATGCTAAAAAGCGAGCTCTCCGGACCCACCTCGGATAAAATTCGCCCCCGGGTGGCCCAATCGGCCAAGATCCTTTGGGGCATGTACCTTTCCTTAACGGTCATTTTAATAATTTTCCTGATGTTCGGCGGGCTTAATTTTTTTGACGCCCTTTGCCAAGCCCTGGTGACCATCTCCACGGGCGGCTTTAGCAATTACAACGAATCGGCCGGTTACCACGACAGCCGCTACATTCAGTCGGTTATTTTGGCCTTCATGTTTTTTGGGGCCATCAGCATCTCCCTTTACTGGCAAGCCTTAATCGGAAACTGGCGGGCCTTACTGCTAAACGCCGAAGTTCTTTTCTTAATCGGCATTCTTCTATTTTGCTCCTCCATCGCCGCGGCCAACCTGGTCTGGACCGGCACCATCTCCTCCCCCGGCGAGGCCTTTTTTCAGGCCCTTTTTCAGGCCACCACGGTGGCCTCGACCACCGGTCAGTTTTCGGCCGACTGGACTTCTTGGCCCTTTCTGGCCCAAGCCATGATCTTTTTTCTTTTTTTCGTGGGCGGCTGCTCCGGTTCCACCAGCGGCGGGGTTAAGTGCGTCCGCTGGCTTTTGCTTTTTAAAAGCATTTACCGGGCTTGTCGCCGAATGATTCACCCCCGGGGGGTTTTTCCGGTCAGGATCCAAGGCAAAAACATTTCCGAGCAGACTTTGGAGAGCGTTTGTCTCTTCTTTCTGGTATACTTTCTAACGATGGCCATCTGCACCTTGATCGTGACGGCCACCGG
>JAITJP010000141.1 GCA_031278835.1 Deltaproteobacteria bacterium | reverse complement strand
ACCTCCACGGCCTTTGGAAAGCCTAAGCTGCCCATCGGCCTTTCTTTGATGGCAAAGACTAAGGGGCCGCGCCCGGCTTTTTGGCCGAGGGCGGCCTTCTTAATTTTGAGGCCTATTTTGAGATTTTGATTCTTTAAATTTTTAATTTCTTTAATCTCAATTGAGCTTAGGCCAAATCAAAACTTTTTAAATTCTAAGTTTTTAATCAAAAAAATAAAGGCGACCCCCCTTTTTTTTCCACTAAACCGAGGTTAGACCATGCCTTTAAATAACGATTATTTTGAGGAAAAATTTAAAATCGAAAAAAATATCATTAAGCCCTTTACCGAGGTCTTGATTGGAGAGTTCGGTCAAGCAACGGCCCAGACCATCATAGCCGAGTCCCTAAAAAGCCACCAGGAAACCCGCGCCCCTTCGCCCTTTGAGGGACAAACTCCCATCACCATATTGGCCCAAAGACGAATCGAGATTGACTTAATAAAATTCATTTACCAAAATCTTAAGGAAAAATTTAGCCTAGCCCAGGCCAAAAGCTTAATCGGCCAAGCCGTCATAAACGACGCCCGGGCCGCGGGTCGCCAAAAAGCTTCCCTAGCCGGGGGCCCCACCAACCTTTTGACCTTTGCCGAGATCTTGCCCCAATGGAGCCAAGGCGAGGCCCTAAAAATGACCGTACTGGAATCAAGCCAAGATATCCTTCACTACGTGGTTCATTCTTGCCGCTACGCCGAGATGTACCAAGACATGGGCTTACTGGAACTGGGCTTTTTGGTCTCCTGCTATCGAGACGGGGCCTTCATGGAAGGCTACGCCCCCAACGTCACCATGGACAGAAGCAAAACCATCATGACCGGCGACCCGATCTGCGAATTTTGTTACCGGGCCTCAGAAAAGCCCCAAACAACTTAAAGCTAAAAAAACACAAGCCCAAAACAAAAAAAAACCAAAAAAAAACTCTCCCGGAGCCGCCCCCCAAAAAAAACTTCGCCCTAGCTCCGATTAGGCGGGCAGCGCCTTGGGCCAAGAAACTTTTAGGTTTTCGGGAATTCTCTCCCAAGCTGTATTATAATAAGGAGAGTTGGCCTTTTCCCGGCCGGCCAAGGGCCAAAATCTCCCTTTGACCCTTTGGCACCAAGGTTTTTTCGGCCCTTGGCGCTTTAAACCAAACCCTCTTGGCTGCCTTTTGGCCAGGGGATTTTTTAAAAGATCGAGGTGCCTCAAAACCTGGCCTTTAAACGGCCGCATTGGGCCCCAGGAGCGCTTCAAAGCCCTTGGGCTAGGTTGTTTACCCCATCCCGGCTTAAATCGAGGGCTAAGGGGCGATTTGACCGCTTACGGCCCGGTAATCGGGATGGGCTGAGCCTGACCATTTTTTATCCAACCTTTTTTTTAAACTTGGTCACCTGGGCCGCCCAAATCAAGAGCCGCCCAGACTGGGCGCCCCTAGCTCGGCCCGATCAATTTTAACCAAAGGGCTTAGGTTTTAAAAAAACCCCTAATTTAAGTTAACCCTGAGACGAAGTAAGATTAAAAAAAAATTTTTTTTAGCTCGATGGCCCCAATCACAGCTTTAGAAAACAAATAAAAAAAACCTCTCAGAAAATCATCGCCGCCGATGCCCCTGGCTTTAGCCATGGGAGGTTCAATTCAGTCCAGGAGAGATTTTTGGATCTTTTCCTGGTTGGTGGGTTATGAAATTTGTTATTTTTCTTTTGCCGCTTTTAACTTTAGTTTTTTGTTCCCTGGCCAAGGCCCAAACTCAGACAGACGCCGCGACTTTAACTCAGTTAGCCGAGGCTGGTGACTTGGTGGCCCAGGATCAATTGGCCGAGCGGTATTACTTTGGAAATGGGGTAAAGCAAGACTACAAAAAATCCTACGAGCTGGCCAAAGATTTGGCCGACCAAGGTTACCCCTGCTCTCAGATGGTCATGGGTTCTTTGTATTACAACGGTTTGGTGCTAGATAAAAACCTCAATAAAGCCTTTGAATACTTCAAAAGCGCCGCCGGCAACGGCTCTAGCGTGGGCCAGTTGTTTTTGGGTCTCATGTATTTAAACGGCGAAGGCACGGCCGTCAACAAAACCGAAGGCTATAAATTTATGAAACTGGCCGCTGACGAGGGCTTGTCCGAAGCCCAATACCAAGTCGGGGCCATGAATCAAAAAGCCGAGGGTACTTCGAAAAACATGCCCGAATCCATCAAATACTACCGCCTGGCCGCGGATCAAGGTCACGTTGACGCCCAATACGCCTTGGGGCTTATTTACGGCCTGGGCCAGGAAACCGCCAAAAACATGCCGGAAGCCGTAAAATATTACCGTCAAGCCGCCGAGCAGGGCAACCCCAACGCCCAGTACCTTTTGGGGCTGACCTACTTTTTTGGCGAAGGGGTCACCAAAAACTCCCGCGAAGCTTCCAGATGGTTTACCATGGCCGCCGAACAGGGTGACCTGGACGCCCGTTACAACCTAGGCGTCATGTACGCCAAGGGCGAGGGCGTTCCCAGAAAAAAAGACGAGGCCCTGAAATGGTTAACTCTGGGCGCCGAGCAGTGGGACGCCAGGTGTA
>JAITJP010000090.1 GCA_031278835.1 Deltaproteobacteria bacterium | reverse complement strand
AGTTCGTAGCCAAAATTTCAGGCTAAGCCAATCTTGGGCTAAGTCTAAAGCTCCAGCCTGGGCGGCCAAAAATCGCTGACCGTCTCGGGCTAAAACTTGAGCTCATGGGCTAAAGTTCGGGCCTAAGCCAAAGTATTGGCCAAGGCCAATCTTGGGCTAAAAGTAAAGCTCTAGCTGGGCGGGTAAAAAACCGCTTAATGTGTCAGGCCAAGGTCGAGGGAATGATTTAGAGAAGCAATTGACGGGGAGGACGAAAGATAGATTTGGGCAGTTGTTTTAGGACAAAACCGGAGGGGGCGGGAAAAATGACCCGGTGGTTTGGGTTGGCATCGGTGGGGGACAAGACCGCGGCCACGGTGGCCGTGGGGATTTTGAGGCAGGGCAGTAGGCCGCAGTTTTGGCCCAAGGGGGCCTCGGCCTGGTCATGGGAGGGTGGGGCGGAGTCAGCCCGGTCAGTGGCTTGGCTGGCTGGTGATGAGGGCAGATGGCCGGGGCCATGTTGGTGAGAATCATGGACCTGGGCGGCTTCCGGTAAAGGGGAGGCCATGGCCAGGGATAAGTCACGGCAGCAATCGGAGACCGAGGCCAAGCTTAGGCCGGGAACGGTCAGGCATAAGAAAAGGGCCACTATGTTAGCCAATAATTTCAAAAAGCTAACTCCGTAAGCAAATTGGAAAGGTTTTGGAGACGACCGATTGGGGCCAGGGTTTTTGGGCTCCAGGCTGAAGAGTGCTGGGACCCTGGGAGGTTTTGGTCAGCCAGGGGACCTTTAAGGGGGCCCTGGGGGTAAAAACCTAGGCGGATTAACGAGTAAAATATAAACGGCTCGAAGAAGATTTGTCAAGGATTTTTTTTGGGCTTTTTTTGAGCCAAATGGTTTGGGCCAAAATTGTTGGCTGGCGATTTGGTTAGAAAATTTAGACTCTTTTTAACAAAATGGCCATGGTCTAGGGATTATAGTGTCAAATTTGAGCGCTAAATGGATTTACTAATTTTTTACCTTGCTTAATGCGTATGATTATGATAATATTTTCAATCGCCAGGCGAGAATCGCTTATCGGTCCATTAAGTCATGATATTTTCAAGACTTAGTAAACGATTTAAATGGCGAGTAAAAAAAATCAGACCTGAGAGAGGCCAGATGGAAAATTCTTTGGAGAATTTTGGCGATTTTCTTCGAAATATTCACGTCGTGAATCTTAAATACCCGTTTTTACTCTAAAAAAGTCAAACTCACACTAAAAGGTCAAATCTCAAACCAAAGGAAATGTAAGCCAAGAAGCCCTCTCAAGTCTCTGGTCCGCCTTTGACAAAACCTTGGTGGTAGGTGGTCGCTTGGTTAGGCTTAGATTTTGTCCAAGCCCTGGCCTTAGTTAACTTGTGAATTTTATCGAAAAATTCCTGGGATATTTTTTTTGGCCTTATGGCCTCGGCTTTCTCCCTAGGGAGAAAAAAATCAGCTGGTCAAAAGTAAATTTCTGGTAAGTTACTGGATTTACTTTTGTAAATTTCTTCAATGCCTTTTTTCGTTTAACCAATCAGCCCTCATTTTTATTTACCTGGGCCCAGAGGGCCTAGCCTTAAAAGGCGATTTTGTCTGGTCAATTACTGGTAGGTTAAAAAAGTGTCTAACTTATGGCCCTAACGACTAATCGGTATTAATCATGGGCCTGAATTTGGTTCAATTTCTCTGGTTATTGTTTGTTTATTTTAGTGATATTCTTTGTTTTTTACCTTAATAAGGTGATCATTTTAAATTAGTAAACTTAATCAAAGTTTTTTTTGATTTTTAATCTAACTTACGAAAAACATCATATTTTTGAATGTTTTTCGCCAGGTGTTTGTCATGAGTCTTAAAATTAAGATGATGGCCGGTTACGCCGCCGTCTTGTTAGCCTTTATTATCGTCTCAGCCATAGTTATCTATGATCTTAGGAACGTTCTTTACGATACCCATGAGTTAAGGGATCACGTCATCCCCAATAGCGATTTGGCGGCCGAGGCCAAGTACGCTTTGACCATGGAATCTTTGAAGATCATGGATTTTAGCCGAGGCGGCAATCTAGATTTGTGGAACCAAGCCCTGGAGCTTAGAAAGTTTAACCAAGAAGAACTGTCCAAACTCGATCAAGTGGTTTTGGCCTTAAGGGACAAGGAACCCCAGCTGGTTCAGATGGAAGACGCCGCCGACCATCGCTATGAGGAGTTTGAAGAAATAACCGCCATTTTGCCCGGACTGTTGGCCGAGTCCAAAAGCGATCTGGAAAAAGTCCTAGCCGCTTATGAAAATTTTGACCAGATTTTGGACAATTACCTCGATCCCATCTTTAAGCGCCTAGACGATGATTTGGCCTCCGGGGTTGACATCTCGGCCATTAGGCAAGATTACGCCCTGGTCAATGTTGGCAATCAATTGAGTGAACAAGGCGCTGAATTTTTTATCGAGGCCGTTATTGGCCTAAACGCCAAGGATTTGAGCAAAATCGATCAATCCATCACTGACAACGAAAAACTTCTTAAAAGCGCCACCGATTATAGGGACCTGGTCCGGGGCGACTCGGCCAAGGCCGAGATTACCAAGATCATCGAGGCCGTGACCGCTTGCCAGGCCAGTTTATTGGCTCTCAAAGACAATTTGGCAAGAAGCCAGCAAAACGAAATCGATCGGCGTACGGCCCGGGAGGCCGCCTTGGAGGCCATTGACCTGGTTTCCGACACCCTTAGCCGGGTGACCTTGGATTTTGCCGATGAAACCATTGAGGTGACCGACAAGGCCTGGATGGCCATCATTATTGGGGTGGTCGTGGCCGTCATATTGTCCTTGGCCATATCCATCATCTCCTCTTCGAGGCTTTCCGGTAGTTTACTGCTCATCACCGAAAGTCTTACCCACGGCAGCGAAGAAGTCGAAAGGGCTTCTTTGGAATTAAGCCAAGCTTCGCAATCGGTGGCCGCCGGCACCTCCGAAAACGCCGCCGCCTTGGAAGAAACCAGCGCCGCCATCGAGGAATTGTCCTCCATGACCAAGCGAAACGGCGAAAACGCCGCCCAGGCCAAAAATTTGATCGACATGGCCCGGCAAGCCGTGGTTGATTCCGAAGGCTCTATGGACAAGGTCATGGCGGCCATGGACAAGATCGCCGTTTCCGGCACCCAAATCGGCAACATCATAAAAACCATTGACGAGATAGCCTTTCAAACCAATCTCTTGGCCTTAAACGCCGCCGTTGAGGCGGCCCGGGCCGGGGAGTCCGGGGCCGGTTTTGCCGTGGTGGCCGATGAGGTTAGAAACCTGGCCATCCGCAGCGCCGAGGCGGCCAAAAACACGGCCGGCTTAATCGACAAAACCATTGGCGACATCACCTTTGGCTCAGCCTTAATCAAAAAAACCTACGAGGCCTTTGAGACTTTGGTCGATGAGGTGGTCAAAGTTTCCGAGATCATCGAAGGCGTGGCCGAGGCCTCCACCGAACAAAGCCAGGGCATTTCGCAAATCACCACGGCCATCCACGAGATGGACCAAGTCACCCAAAATAACGCCGCCGCCTCTGAAGAAACGGCCGGGGCCGCCCAGTCCCTTTCATCGGAAGCCCACACTTTGGAAGAAAGCGCCCAGGAACTTTTGGTTTTGGTGACCGGGAAGCGCTCCGAGCTGGCCAGTCCGACGCCCAGCCCGGCCAAGGCCCAGGCCTTTAAGAGCAAATTACCCAGCCCGGCCAAGCCCAAGACGGCTAAAACCTTTAGCCCAAAAGGCTATCTGCCCCAAGGCCATTAATAGCCAAAAAGTAAGCCTTTAAAAAAAACCCCGGCGGGCCCTTAGGGACCGCCGGGGTTTTTTTTGACCCAAAGGGAGATTGAGTTTTTAAGGGGCCAAGGCCGAGCCTGGGCCCGGCCTTAATTTGTGGGGCCCTAGACGGCCCTGGGTGAATTTGTGGGGAAAAATGGCTTAGGAGGTGGGCCAGAGCGTGGATTTTTTTATTACCTTACGGCTCTTTAAAGGCCCCAGGGTTAGGGGACAAATGAGGAGGGATTTTTATTTGATCAGCTATTTTTAGCCAATTTTTTAAAATTTGTTGAAAGATCGAAATAAGTATAGTAAAGTAAAATTCGCGATAGGCAAAATAATGAATTAAAAATTTATCCCTATATTTTTCATATGTTAACTAACTTGATAAAGGCGTAATATCTAAGAACGATTAAGTTGTTAGATTTTTTTGATCGTATATATTTGGCGTTTTTGTGGAATTATCTTTTTAAGAATTATTTATCGCGAAAATCTAAACACTTAAGTATTTAAGGGTAATTAGCCTAGCTTGAAATAGCCTTTGAATAAGCCTTGGCCCGGCCCTCGAGGGGCCTGGTCAGGCGGCCCAAACATATTTTACTTACTTACGGATGTGTGCCATGAGTCTAAAAACCAAAATAATCTCCGGTTACGTCGTGGTTTTGTTGATTTTCTGCCTGGTGGTTTCGCTGGTCATCTTTGATCTCAGAAGCGTTTTGATGGACAGCCGCGAACTTAAGGACCAAGTCATTCCCAATAACGATTTGTCGGCCGAGGCCAAGTATACTTTGGCCATGGAAGCCGTGGCCATCATGGATTATTCCTTTGGCGGAAACGATGGGGCCTGGAATCAGGCCATGTCCATCAGAAATTTAAATCAAGAGGAACTGGCCAAACTAAAACACCTGGTCCAGGAAGTCAAAGACACCAATCCCGAGTTGGTCAAGCTGGAAGCCGATTTGACCAGGCTCTATGATGACTTTGAGGCCAAAACCAGCGGTTTGCCGGCCCTCATGGCCGCCATGGATGGGGACATGACCAAGGCCATAGAAAAACATCGAAGTTTCGACAGCTTGCTTGAGGAATATACCCAGCCTCAAATGGCCAAACTAAGCGGAGGTCTCACCTACGTTGCCAATGTTGATGAATTAAAAAGGCTTTTAACCGTGGTCGAAAAAATCCACGATTTTTCCGATGAGAGCGGCGACTTTTTTGAGGACGTTCTCTACGCCGTTTATGAAAAAAATCTCAGCTTACTGGAGGCCTCCATCGCCCAGGGCGACCGGGTCCTTAAAAACTTAAGCGAGTTTAGAGACCAAGCCGGCAATCTAAACGAAAAGGCTCAGTTGACTAATTTGACGGCCACCTTTTCCGATTGCCTGATGGCCGTAAAAAGTTTAAGGGTCAATCTCCAGGCCACTTTGACCGATAAAGTGGGCCGGGATCAAGCCCGAGACGCCGCCCTTGATTCCATTGACAAGTTTTCCGATCGCCTAAGCGAGATGACCATCGAGTTTGCCCAGGAAACCATAACCCTGGTGGACCAGGCCTGGATGATCTTGGTCATTGGCCTGTCCGTGGCCTTCCTTTTGTCTTTGGGTATTTCCTGGGTCTCCTCAAGTTCCCTTAGTAAGCACCTCAAAGACATTACCGAGCAATTAACCAACGGCAGCGAGGAAGTGGAAAGGGCGGCCATGGAATTAAGCCAAGCTTCAAACCAGGTGGCCAACGGCACTTCGCAAAACGCCACGGCCCTGGAACAAACCAGCGCCGCCATCGAAGAACTTTCCTCCATGACGGCCCGAAACTCGGAAAACGCCGCCATGGCCAAAAATTTGATCACCTCGGCCAGCGATTCGGTTAAACATTCCGAAAGGGCCATGGACAAGGTCATCGAGGCCATGAATCAGATCGCCGACTCGGGAAACGAGATCGGCAAGATCATAAAAACCATTGACGAGATAGCTTTTCAAACCAATCTCTTGGCCCTAAACGCCGCCGTGGAGGCGGCCCGGGCCGGCGAGTCGGGAGCCGGTTTTGCCGTGGTGGCCGACGAGGTCAGAAATCTGGCCATCAGGAGCGCCGACGCCGCCAAAAACACGGCCGATCTGATCGACAAGACCATTGAAAACATCACCATGGGCTCGAGTCTGGTCAAGCAAACCTATGACGGCTTTGGGGCCCTGGTCACCGACGTTAGCCAAGTCTCCGAGATAATCGAGGGCGTGGCCGCCGCCTCCAGCGATCAAAGGCAAGGCATCTCCCAAATCACCATAGCCATCCAGGAAATGGATCAGGTGACCCAGAAAAACGCCGCCGTCTCCGAGCAAACCGCCGGGGCGGCCAATTCCCTGACCAATGAAGCCAAGGTCCTGGACGAAAACTCCCAGCGCCTAGACGTTTTGGTCAATGGGTCCAAAAAATCCAGGTTCGGAGCCCTTTTTTCCAATAACGGCTCGGCCCCCCGGGAGAGCAAGACTTCCAACGGTTACAATCTGGGCGATTTTTCCAGGCCCAGGTTAACCGGCCACTATCTGCCCCTGGATGAGTAAAAAATCCCAGGTCCAGCCGGCCCTTTGCTTCGGCTGGCCCTGGGACAAAGTCAGCAATGGACATAGAGGAGTTTTGAACTAAGGGGCCTAAACATAACTATTGTTTAGGCAAGTAAGTCAAAATGGCTCGCTATTAAGGTTTAAGTTAACTCATAATTCTATCCTAAGCTTATTTTCTGGTGATTTTCGGGTTGACAGACCGCGCCTTCGAGTGTATAGTGAAAAAATGGAAGATGTTTTTGCCCAAAAGTTAGAGGCCAGGCTTTTTTAGAGCTTGCTTTTTTAAGGGGGCCTAACTTGGCCGGCCCGGGCCCTCTTGGCCTTATTTTTTTTCGTTTTTTTTGGTATTGGTCTTAATGTTAATCAATCATAATTGGCTTAGTCAGATTCAGGAGCCCAGGCCAAAGGTGTCCATGACCGTGGGAGTCTTTGACGGCTTGCATCTGGGTCATCGCTACCTAATCGACAAAGTTATCCAAAGGGCCAGGAGCCTTAATCTGCGATCCCTGGTTTTGACCTTCGATCCCCACCCCATAGCCCTATTGTCGCCAAAAAGCGATCCGGAAATCTTAACCACCTTTGACCAAAAGGCCGAGCTGCTGGAGAGCTGGGGAGTGGACCAATTGGGCCGTTTGGAGTTTAACCAAAGTCTAAGCCAGATGTCGGCCGAAGAGTTTTTGATTGAGGCCATTTGGAGCCGGGTCGAACCCCATGAGTTTATCATTGGCCAGGATTTTAGGTTTGGCCGAAACGCCGAAGGTCATTTGGACTTGTTAAAAAAATGGGCCAAAGAAAAAAAGATCCATCTGACCGTGGTTAGGCTGCTTAAAGGCGAGGAGGTCAGCTATTCCAGCTCACGGGTCCGTGGTCTTCTGAAAATAGGCCTGGTCCAGGCGGCCTCCTTCTCCCTGGGCCGCCCTTACCGCCTTAGCGGGCTGGTCGTGGACGGCTCCCATCGGGGCCGAAAACTGGGTTTTCCCACGGCCAATCTGGGCCAAGTCAAACAGCTCATCCCCGGACCCGGGGTCTACGCCGTTAAGGTCAAGCTAAAGGATTCCTACCATGACGGCATGACCAGCATCGGCCACAACCCCACCTTTGGCAGCCCCTACCTAACCGTCGAGACCTTCATCTTCGATTTTAACCAAAGCCTGTACGGCCAGCGCCTGGACATCGATTTTATCGACCAGATGCGCGGCATGATCCGTTTCCCCGATCCCCAGGGTTTGGTCAAACAGCTTAAGGCCGACGAGGAAAAGGCCCGCTTGATTTTGACCAAACTAGGCTAGCCCGGCCAGCCCAGCCCCTAAAAAAAAGCCAGGCCGGCTGGTCGATAAAATCGACCGGCCGGCCTGGCTTTTTTTGCTTTTATTTTTTGTCCAGGGCCCGGTCCAGTCTGGCCCAGAGTTCTTCTGGGCTAAGACCGTTAACGACAATAAGCTTGTCTCGGGAACTGGCCCCTTGGGCCAAGCTTAGACTGGAGGGGGCCAGCTTGAGGATCTTGGCCAGAAATTTTATTAGGGCTTGGTTGGCTTGGCCGTCCACCGGGGGGCTGGTCAGATTGACCTTGAGCAGATCGCCCAGGCGGCCCACCAAACGGTCGCGGCTGGATCTGGGGTTAAGTTTAACCCTTAGGCGGGATTGATCCATGTTAAAACTTGGTTTTTTGGCTCTTGCTAATGGTTAAATTTGTAAAGTCAAAAGGTCGTTCCAAACAAAGGGGCGATAAAAACCATTTTTAGCTGATCCAAGAGCAAATAGGCCACGATCGTGGCGATTAAAAAGACCAGGGCCTTAATGTCCAGGCCCTTGGGCCCGTAGGGAAACCAGCGGCGCAGGGGGGAGAGTAGGGGCTCGGTGACCCCGTAGATAAATAAGACCAGGGGGTTTTGGAATGATGGGTTAACCAAGGACATTATTAACCTAATCACCATGATAATCCCCAGAAGAAAGATAAATGACTGGAGCATGGAGGTGATTTGCAAGGCCATTAGGGGAAAGAGTTGAGAAAGGGGCTGATGGTAAGCCTTTAATCTTAGGCCGGCCACCAGAAAGACCCTGACCAAGGCCAAAACGATGATAAAAAGAAAAGGCGAAAAATCCAAGCCGCCCAGGACCAAAGGGCAGCGTTTTCTAAACCAAATAAGGGGCGGATCGGTGATTTTAGATAAAAATTGCATGAAAGAAGAATTTGGGTTTGGGGAAACCCAACTAATCATAACCCTTAGTATAATTATCCAAACATAAACGGTGATAACCAGGGAAATTATTTTACTTAGGCCCAAAAGCATCGCGTCAGGCTGCATGGCGGTGTAAGGCAATTTTTTACCTCAAGTTATCTCGCTTTTTAGCGGTTAATGGTTATTGATCAGTAGTTTTTTTATATTTTTTAGAAAAATATTCTTTTTGTCCGTAAAGCCATGGCCATTTAGCCAGCCAAAGGGCCCGGGAATTTTGATTATACCCCGAAGGCCTTATGTTGCCAAATCAAAATAAAGCCGCTCCATAAAGGCCGTCCCTAGAGCCGTCCCTGGGCCCGTCCCTGGGGCCGCCCCTGGGCCCGTCCCTGGGCCGCCCTGGTAGGATTCCCAGGGCTTGACGTTTTTGGGAGAGTAAGTTAACCTATGAGACGAAATTATGTCTAAGCGGTTTTGAATTAAGTCACTCCGGCGGCCAAGATATCATGGATATGTATGACTCCCACTGGAACCTGGTCTTGATTTATAACAAAGGCGTTGGTGATGCCTTTGGTCTGCATG
>JAITJP010000365.1 GCA_031278835.1 Deltaproteobacteria bacterium | reverse complement strand
CGATCGGCCGAAACCGGGCGGATTAAGGATCTTAGGTCCTCTCGGGCCAGTAATTTATCAAGCTTGTCATTGGTTCCGGTAATCACGAAAGAACTGGGCGAGTTTTGGGCCGTTAGGATCAGGCCATAATCTTTAATCAAAGGCTCCAGGGCGGCCCGATCCATGGCCAAATGCAATAGCCGTCCCGGAGGAGTCTTGGCCATAAGTTCCATTTGCCGAAAAACGACAAAAGCGGCCCCTTCCAGGCTTAAAGCCCCACTAACCAAAGCGGCCATAACCTCCCCGCCGCTATGGCCAATAACCAGGTCAGGCGGCGGCAAAAGGTCTTCCAGGGTCTTATAAAGCGCCCATTCCGAGGCCATGATGGCCGGATGCCAAAAGAAGGCCTGGTTAAGATCCCGCTCTTGGCTTTTTAAACCTGCCTCCAAGGACCAGCCACACAGGGCCTCCATGGCCTGGTCAAAATCCCTAAAAGCCCGCCTATACTTTGAATTTTTCTGCAAAAGTTCCAGGCCCAGGCCGGCCCACTGCGCGCCCAATCCTGAAAAAATATAACCTATGTCACCCATGCGAAAAGCCTATCCTCGTCACTTCCAACTAAACTTTAAAGGTTACCTGACAACACCTTGGAAAAAACTAAAAACGAAAAATAACCGTTAAGTGAAAATTTTCTACCAAGATCAACTAGAAAACAAAAACCAGGGCCAAAAAGCTCATAAAATACCGCTATCAAGGACCAAGTTTGGCCAAAGCCCCAAGCAAAGCTCAGCCCAGGCCCTAAGCTCTGGGCCCGGGGCCAAGCCTGAACAAAAAAACCCACCGGCGCCTAAGTTTGGCCCTAAGGCCACTTGGGGCCCCAGCCAACCAAAGAGCTGGTCATTTTAAAAAAAAAAGGCCGCTAGCTAAAAAAAACAATAGAGCCGCCTCTAAAACAGGCTAATAAACGGGCCTAATAGCCCCGTGCTGGCCTTTTGATTTAAAAAAAGCTCCGAGACTAGCCAAAAGGGTTTGGAAAGGCGCCAGGCCCCCACTAGGGCCGTTTAAAGCCCAGGTCAAAAAGGCCCCAAATTTAGCCCAGCAAAAACCAAGCCCCTTCAAACCAAGGGCCCTTAGTTTTGGGGCCATCAACTTAAAAAAAAGTAAAAAAAAGGTCCTCTCTCTTGCCAAAAAATCTAAAGGTTGGTAAAAAAGTCAAAATAGAATGAAAATTAATGGTAATTTCAGAAACTTTTTGAAGCCTAATCTTGTCGTAAATTTCCTTTAAGGCTTGATATAGACCATTTTTTGGCCAAACCTTGACCGCTCTTATTTAACCATATTGGACCTAAAAAGGCAAAGAAAAGAGCTGACTCGGCCGGGATGGTTAATTTAGCTCCAAGGCAAATAACCAATAATTACCAAGACTTATAATAGCTGGCCCTGTAAAATTTAAGTTAAAATCCTAAGGCCCAGCCCTTTAGACTAATCAAAAAACCCGGTCAATTACAGCCCGCGAAAGATCAATAAAATCATTTCTTTAATTTTATTGCCAATATTTTGACTAGGTTAAAAGTGATGAGCTGGCTTAGCTTAGAAGCCTGGAAAGGGCGGCTGGATGGGCCGAGCCGGGCAGTAAATGATTTTTTGATTATGAGAAAATTTCCTGGGGCCGGCTGGTCAAGGCAATATTAATATTATTTTGGCTTATTTAGCTTATAAATCTTAGCTTAGCTTTGGCCGATTTTTTTTACTACCTGGCCCTGGACGGCCCTAATAGTTAGGAGAAATAAAAAACCGCCGTCATTTGAAACGAAAATTATTATTGTTTTAAGCTACTTGGTTATCAGACGGCCATGAGCCTGGTCTTGTTAGCTTTTTTATTGGCCCTAAGCTGGGCTGGTCTTTTCTACGACTTGAGGCCATGGCCTAAGGCCAAGCTCAGGCCCTAGGCTTAAATTTTTGCCCAAGAGATAATCTTGTTTTTTTTAGAAAAAACAATCTGTTAACATGATTTGGGCCTTGGGTTTTTGCTTAAGCTGATTTCTAGTTTTTATTATAAATAACAAGCTGTTATCGAAATAACCGGGCTTTTTCTTAGCCTTAATCTCATAACCACTTTAAATATCTAATTTTTTTTATCAAGGTTACTTAAGGTGGGGAGAGTTTAAGGGCTTTATTAAAAAAAAATTAGCCAAAAATTCTTGGTCCTCAAGAATTAGAGCTATATCGCTTAAATAACTAGTCTTTTTTTTTAAATAAGCCATGCGCGGACCGCTTTGGCCGGGCCAGATTTTAAATTTGACCACTTGGGCTTTAAAGGGCCGCATTGGGGCCTGGAAGCCTTTCAAATTTTTAAACGGTGTATTTGGCCAGATTTCGCTCCCGAAGGCCGCTACGGGCCTATTTGACCCGTTTACGGCCGGATTTGGCCTGGACCTGGATCCGGGCTTTTGGCTTTTTGGCAAAAAAAGGTGGGGGGTTTGTCCAGGGGCTTGAGAGATGTTTAAGCCCCCGGAGCTTTGGATTGGAAACTAAAAAAGCCGCTAGCCTGGGATTAGTCCCAGGGGCCCAGGAGAAGTTTGGCTAGTTCGGCCGGCCAAGCCTGTAAGTCCAGGCCAGGTTGGGCCTGGGGAAAGCAAGCTAGGTCGTAGTTTTGGGTAAACTCGACTTTGAGCTGGCCGTTTTGGATTAGGGCGGAAAGGGAATGGACCCCGGGTTGGGCGAAATTGACTGGGAGGTCCACGGGGTGACCCAAGGCCATGACTTCGAGTTGGTCGTCGGGGCTGGCCTGGTCGATTTGCCCCAGGTAGTTAAAAACCAAGTGGGCCAAGGTATCCGGGGGCAAGGGATCTTGATCGGCCAGGTGTTTTAGGAGGCCGTAGCCCAGGCCGCCCTCGGGCACTCGGGCCAGGCTTTGGGCCGTTTGGACTAGGGTTTGGGCCAGGCTTGGGGCCGGCCTTAGGGCCAAGGGGTAAAGGCTAGTAAACCAGCCCACCACGGAACTAAAATCATAAGCCTTTAGGCCGTCGCGGCCGTGCCCCTCGATTGCGATAAGTAAGCTGGCCAGCTGGTCCTGGGGGCCCAGAAAACCCAGATTGGCCAGGGCTTGGATAAGGGCGGACAGGAGAAGGGTTTGGAGGTTTAGGCCCCCGGTCAGTTTGGCCAATACGGACTTGGTCTGGCCCGGGCTCAGTTCCAGGACTTGGCTAATTCGCCTGAAATTGGTCGAGGCGATTTGAGACCTGGTCGGGGCGGGCCTGTTGGGCCCGGTCAGCTCGGCCCAGATGGCCCTTTGGGCCCTTAGGTAGTCGTGGTCCCTAGCTAGGTTAGAGAGTTCTTGGACTAGGTTTATGAAGCCAGGGGACTCGAGCCGGCCGGGCTCTGAGGAAGAAGGGGCTAATTTTTCGGAAAGCTCCGGGGTGCGGGGGCTTGAAGCCAAGATGGCCGCGGCTTCCAGTTCCGAGGAGACCGGCTTTTCTGAGACCAGGGCCATGGCCCTATTAAAGTCGCGGCCCAGGAGGCGCCAGGACAGGCCATCGATAATCAGGTGGTTTATGGCCAGAAACAGGAGGTCGCCCTGACTCTGGTCAGGGTCAGGGCCCTGAGCCTGGTCAGGGCTCTGGCCAGCTGAGTCACTTGGGCTAAGCAGGGCCGTAATCAAGGGATCTTTTAATTGATCGAGGCTGGGGGCCAGTTCGGCCCAGCGCTGGGAGATTTGCTTAGCTCCGCCCAAGATGATCTCAAAATTGATTTTAGCCTCAGCTAGGAAGGTTTGGCTATATTGCTGGGAATTAGCCTGGTCAAGTCTGAAGGCGGCCCGGAGCATGGGGTGTTTTTCGGCCAAATGCCAGAGAACGGCCCGGTATAGGTAAGCCGGGTAAGCTCGTTTGGATTTTAGGGTTAGCGACTGGTAGAGCGGCCAACTGTCCTGACCCAGGGAGAAATACCAGCTCTGGATGGGACTTAAGGGGTAATTTTTTGAATGACTGGGCCGATCTTTTAAAAGACGCTCAATTAGGCTGGCCAGGTAGGGGGCCGACTGGGGGCCTAGCATTTGATAGTGGTGACCCGGACTTCTAAATTCTTTGTAGCCGCCCAGGGCCAGTTTTTCCCAGCCCAGAGAGACCTTTTCAAAGGGCTGAAAATCGTCTCCATAAGGGGCCTGGGGCCGGATAACCCAGAGCCTAAGGTCTTGGGGCTGGGGCTGGTAGTTGGCCCAAGCCATCAGTTCGGCCCGAACGTATTTAAGCTCCAGAGGGCTTCTGGGCAAAGTTCTTTGCTCTTGACCCTCGTAGAGATCGACCCCGGCCGTCAGATCGTCAATAATCTCCTGGGGCGGCTCGCCCAGGTAATTGACTTGGTCTTGGTTGGGGCTGGAATTTTGGGCCTCATTTGGGTGAGGCTCTTGGTAAAGTAGCTTGGTTCTAGTGTTTAAGGCTATGACGGCTTTAACCTGGACCTTTTCGTTTTTTAGTTGACTAGCCAGTTCCCAGGCGGCCAGGCCGGAAAGGCAAAGGCCCAGTAAAACAACTGGTCGGCCAGAGTCTTGGACCAGCTCAAGGACGGCTGATTTCCAGATGGACATCATGGCCGAGAGGCGCTCTTTTGGGGCGGCTTTTTCAACAATTTCTATGACCTTGGCCAGTTCCGGCTCCAGGGCGTAGACGGCCGTGCTGGGCGAGAGGGCTTGCCAAAGCTCTCGGTAAGACCAAAGACCCCCACCTACGTCGGGCATAAGGATTAGCATGGGCCCCTGGCCGGGCTGGATGGCGGCCAGTAAGGGTTTGTCATGGTATTTGGCCTGGCGGTAATCTTCGGCTAGGCTTTTTATGGAAAAGCCCTTCATGATGACG
>JAITJP010000351.1 GCA_031278835.1 Deltaproteobacteria bacterium | reverse complement strand
TCTAATTTTTTTGTTTTTCCCGAGCCAAACTGGCTATATAAAGAAAGCCACCAAGCAAAAGCGGGCTTGGTCAACTAGCCTGCTAACTTTCTTATACAGGGCTCAAAAACGAAAAGGTGGCTGGCATTTCGTAAGTTTTTTTTTAGTTATTTAAGATAGTTATTAAGAAAATCTGTTCGTCTAAACTAATCGACTTGGTTAATTGGGCCAAAAGAGAATTTTCTGGTGGTAACTCACTAAAATTTATAATTTTTTTGTTTTTCCCGAACCAAACTGGCTAATCAAAGAAAGCGACCAAGCCCACAGGACTTTGGCCAACAGGCTTGGCCAAACTGACTTGATCATGGTTAGAAAAGGTAAAGCGGCGGTTAAGCCTAAGGTTTTTTTAGTTATTTTAGCTAGTTAGTAGAATAAACGGCCAGTAAGGTCAACTAATTTAGCTAACTAACATGCTTAATAGCTAAAAAGGTCAACTGGTCGTTAATAGCCTGATATTTATAATTTTTTCGTTTTTCCCAAAGCAAAGCGCTTAACAAAAAAAAATTAGTCCTGGTTAACTGGCTAGGGCCCGAGGCCGGAGGCCTAAAACCGACCGCAATGGTCAGACATTTTTTAGTTATTTAAAATAGTTAATCTAGAATTCCGGCCAACTAGGCCCTTTGACCTGGCCGCCAGACTTGAAGAGAAATTAACGGGGCAAAAGCTATTTTTTTTAGTTATTTAAGATGCTTATATAAAAAAGACCACGGCTAGCCAAAACAAAAATCCCCTGGGACGGTCCAGGGCAAGAGCCAGAAAAGGGCTAAGCCTTTTTAATGACCTGAAATTTCTAGTTTTTTTTAGATTTTTGCCTGAGAAAATCGGCTAATCAAAGAGATCGACTGGGCCCAGGGGCCTTAATCGAAGCCAAGGCGCTTTAAGTGTAAGTTTATGGACCAAGCCAAACAAAATGACCAAGCCAAGGCCGGGGCTCAAAAAATCGAGATGAGCCCCAGGGAGAAGGAACTGACCTCAGCCCTGGCCAGGGCCCGCTCGATTATCGCCGAGCTTAGTAAAGGTCGTGAGCCGGGTAAAGAGACGGCCACGGGCTTGGTAGCCGACAAGGTGGCCATAATTGGCCTGGGCTGCCTTTTTCCGGCCGGGGCAGCGGAGGTTCGGGGCCTTAGGGATTTTTACCATTCCTTGTTGGCCGGCCTTCAAAGCGTTTTGCCCATAAGTGAGGAACGGCTACGGCTTTGGCGACGCTTAAATGATGGGGCGGAAATTAGCCTTAAACGGGCGGCTTTACTTAAAAGGGACTTATTTTCGGCCGATCTAAAGCGCTTTGGTCTTTCCCCAGCCGAAGGCCGGTTGATTGACCCCCATATACATTTGTCCTTGGAAGTGGTCTTGGAGGCCTTGGAAGACGCTGGTTTGGACTTTTCCAAAATGCTTGGTTCCGATACCGGGGTATTTTTCGGCCGGGGCGGCACGGATTTTTTAAGCGAAATGGTGGTTAAGGCCGGGCCGGGGGTGGATTTTGACCCCTATACCATGACCGGAAATCTACCGGCCAGTTTACCGGGCCGGATCTCCCATTTTTTTGATTTCCAAGGCCCCTCGATTTTAACGGACACGGCCTGCTCAACCTCGCTTACGGCCGTGGTTCAGGCCGTTCGCTCCCTTCAAGTTGGGGAGTGTTCTTTGGCCGTGGCCGGGGCTAGTAACTTGATCGTGGGCCCCAAGGCCTCCGCTTGGCTCTTGGGCATGGGGGCTTTGGCCCCGGACGGTCGGACCAAGGCCTTTTCTGACTCGGCCGATGGCTTTGGCCGGGGCGAGGGGGCCGCCGCCCTAATTCTTAAAAGGCTGACCGAGGCCCAAAGAGACGGTGACCGGATCCTGGGCGTGGTTTATGGGGCGGCCACCTCGGCCAATGGCAGTCTTAGCGCCTTTACGGTGACCTCGGCCAAGGCCCAAGAAATCTTAATAAAAAAGGCCCTTAAAGATGCCGCCCTTAGCCCAGAGCAAGTCGCCTACGTAGAAACCCACGGAACCGGTACGGCCGTGGGTGACCCCATCGAGGCCGAGGCCCTGATTTCCGTTTACGGCCAAGCCCCCAATCGGCCAAGCCCTCTCTTGATAGGCTCGGTTAAATCAAATATCGGCCACCTGGAGGCCGCGGCCGGGGCGGCCTCGCTGATTAAAGCCCTGGGAGCCCTTCAATTTGATCAAATCCCACCCAGCTTACTGGCCGAAACAAAAAGTCGCCTAATCGATTGGTCTTCGGGCATCTCCTTGGTTCAAAGCCCCACGCCCTGGCCCAGCGGCTACAAACAAAAGTTCATTGGTATAAGTTCCTTTGGTATTACCGGCTCCCTAGTCCATCTCATTTTGGGCCAACCGCCCAGCCCCCCGGAGCCCCCAGCCCCAATACGGGTCCTTAGCCCAAAAAACCGGCCCGGCCCCGAAGTCAAGGCCGATCAACGGCCGGCCCTGGCCCACAACTTATACCTCTCGGCTTGGAGTGAGAGCGCCTTGGGCCTTGAAGCCGAGGTTTTTGCCCAAAAGCTAACCAACTTAACCGATTTTGGCTTAATGGCCAGGAGCTCTGGCCTAAGGCGCCCCGGGCCCTATCGTCTGGCCCTAACCGCCCAGGATATTCCCGAGGCCCTGGGGGCCCTTGAATCGTATTTAGCCGGAAACCATGGCCCCTATCTGGCGGCCGATCGTTTGGAATCAGGCCCCAAGAGCTCTAGGGCCTGGTCAGAAGCCCTGGTGTTTTTTTACGGCAGCCCAGAGTATCCCTCCTCGGAACAAGCCCCCTTTCTTTTGGAATTACCTAGTTATTTAAGGGAATTAAGTCAAGCCTTTCCCGTTTACCGAGAGAGCTTAAAGCGCCTTTTGTCTTTCAAGCCTGAGCTAGCCTTTCTTTGGGATCTTATTTTTAATAGCCCTGAAAAGGCCTCACCATGGCCCCAAGCTTCCTTAGAAAAAGCCTTGGCCGCCAATGACTTAACTTATCTCACTGCCAATAACCTCGCTACTCTCTACGCGGTTCACCAGCTGGCCCTAACCTCGCTTTTATTCTCATTGGGTCTTAAGCCCTCGGCCGTCATGGGCTTTGGTTTGGGGGAAACAACGGCCCTGGCGGCGGCCTCTCTCTTTGACCAGGAGACGGCCTTGGAGATTTTCCTATTGGGCTTAAATTTTTCCACCTGGCCGGAAAATCAGCCTGGCCAAAGCCGGCCTGGTTTTAATGGCCATTGTGCGAGATTACCCGAACTTTGTCGCCGGCCCAAAACCGAGCCAGAACTTTCGACCTTTCGGCGTCGCCTTGATAAAATATCCTGGGGACGGCTAAGAATCCCTTATCTGGCCCCACTATCCAAGCTCTATCTGGACGCCGGGGCCATTAACTGGCCGGATTACTTTATGGCCTGGGCCCAAAAGCCCTTGGCCCTTAACCAAGATCTTGATTGTTTGCCTCACCCCACTATCCTGGAGATCGGACCAAAGGGTCAATGGAATCTCTTGGCCCAAAGCCAGGCCTCGGTCTTAAAGGAGGCCCCGGCCCCCGAGGCAAACCAAAAACTGGTCTTAAGCACCCTGGAAAAAGGCCAGTCCCTTAAAAGGTTACTTTTTTCCCTGGCCCGCCTTTGGACTAAAGGGGCCTTAGCTAGCGCCAATCCAACTGGCCCGGTATGCCCCCAAGTTCTTCCGCCAATACGCTTTGAGCGACAAGAACTGGACATACCCTGGCCAGAAAACCCCAGGCCGCTAGAACCGGCCGCGATTGACCCGCCTCCAGAGGTGATTGAGCCCGAGTCAGCTAGCCAGGCTCTCGCTATTTCCGAGGCTCGGCTGGGGGCCCAGGCCCCATTTGGGGCCGAGCTTACCTTGGAGAGCCCGGCCCAGCCCCCCAGCCTCAAGGTCGGAGGGGAGCCTTCCCCCGAGGTCTCCTTGTCGCGGTTACAGTTAGAACTTTTCTTGGAGGTCTGTCGGGAGCAGATGGCTAGGCTAGGCCCGGACCAAAACCAGCTAAAGCCAAACTCCTTTGGCCAAAACTTGCCTGGTAAAAACAATCTCGAGACCAGCTAAAGGCTGATAAGTGTCTTTACTAAACAAATAAAATCATAATCGTTAACAATATCAAAGGATTCATCATATAAATGATACAAATTCGTTTCCTTTTTTACTTAATACAAAAAGCCGGATCTCGCCAAAGGAGTCTCATCCTGGCTTCCTTGGCCTCGGGCCTGATCCAAGCGCTGCTTTTGTATTCCATAAACCTCTCGGTGGGGGAGCTGGCCGAATCCAAAACCATCTCCCTTAGGACTTTTTTACTTTTTACCTTGTCGCTTCTGGCTCTCTATCGCTGCCTAACCATAGCCATGGATATTAGCGCCTCGGTGGGCCGACAACTTGTGACTAACTTGGAGTTAAAAGTCACCCAGCGCTTAAGTGAAGTTTCCTACCAGGGTTTTATGGGTTTAAGTCAACCCAAAATCTTTGAGTCCATCTCTGGCAGTAAAGACATAGTTAATGAAGCCTCGATACTTTTACCCATCTTCATAAGTAGCTTGACCATGCTACTGTGCTCATTGTTATTTGCCGCCTATATCTCTCTGGTGGGGCTGGTGGCCCTGCTCTTGGTCATGAGCGTGGCCGCGACCATTTTTTTCTACAGTGACAAGAAATTCGTCAACTCCCTTTTTAGGTACCGGGCCGACGTTGAAAAATTTCAACTCTCCCTAAGGGCCGTGGTTAGCGGTTTTACGGAACTTAAGATGAACGAAGAGAGAAGACTGGGTCTCTTTGCCTCGGAAATCGATCCCCTAAGAAACAAGGTCCTTTTGGGCCGCCTTAGAACCGACAAGTATAGGGTCCAAAACACGGTTATGTACGGGATCATGGTCTACTTTCCGGTGGCCGCGCTTCTCTTTGTCCTGCCGCAGACCAACATGGCCAGCTTTGACGAGTGCATTAAAATCGCCGCCATTACCATGTTTAGTACCATCCCCCTAATTGGCCTCTTGTCCTTTATGCCCATGTCGGCCCGGGCGGCCATGATCATCTGGGGCTTGTCTAACTTTGAAAGCCAGCTGGCCTCCCTTAAGGACGAAAACGCGGGTGAGCAGGAAAAAGCCGGAACTTTTTCCACCATCGCCATTAAAGGGGGCCGCTTTACCTATAGGATAAATGATCAGCCAACCGGACTGGGCGGCAAAACTTCATCAAGCGCCTCGGCAATGGGCGGTTCGTCTTCGGGAGGTTCATCTTTGGGCGGTTCGTCTTTGGGAGGTTCGTCTTTGGGAGGTTCGTCTTCGGGCGGTTCCAAAAACAACCTCAAAAACGGCTCCAATGGCTTTACCATCAAAATTGACGATTTTCACTTAAACAGGGGGGAATTGGTCATTTTAAGGGGCGGCAATGGTAGCGGCAAAAGCACTTTCATGCGCCTTTTGGCGGGCTTGACTAATCTAGACCAAGGCGAACTTACCGTTGACGGGGTGAGCATAGAAGATATTGGTTTGACTAACTATCGGGCCTATTTCTCGGTTCTTTTTCCTGACTTTCATCTCTTTAATGGTCTTTACGGAATGGATTTTAACCAAACCGAGGTCAGAGAAGAACTTAAACACTTAGAGCTTGACAAAAAGGTTGACGTTAACGAAGAAGGCCTTTTTTCAAACCTTAAGCTCTCAAGCGGCCAACGTAAACGCCTAGGCCTGGTCTGCGCCATCTTGGAAAAACGCCCCGTTCTTCTCTTTGACGAGGTGGCCGCTGACTTTGACCAGCGCTTTAGGGAAATTTTTTACAACTCCCTACTCCCAGCCCTTAAGGCCGAGGGTAGGACCTTATTGGTTATCTCTCATGACGAGCGTTACAGTGGCGTGGCCGACCGGGTCTTAACCCTGGAGTACGGCGAGTTTGTTTAACCTGGGGCTTAATTTGAATTTTTCAGTCAAAGCTTTTCGCGGCCAAGCTTTTTTTAAAGGCCCCTGGGCCTTTACAAAAACCTTGGCCCTTAAGCCGTTTTCATATATTATTCTGGGAAAGGTATTAACCGCCTAATGATTCTTTTTCTTCTGGCCCACGCTGGCGGCTTTGCCCAAGCTTACGCGGTCGCCTTTAAAGAATTGGCTAACCGCTTGGCCCCAAAGGGCTTGGAACTAATCGGCTTAGATCTGCCCGGTCATGGAGGCCGCATTGACGAGCCCCTTTTGGAATCGCTTCAGGACATGACGGCTGATCTTAGCCTCCGTTTGGCCGATGAGCTAAAAGCTAGGCCTGATAAGTCTTACCTGGTTTTTGGGCACAGCCTGGGCGGCCTTTTGGGTTATCTCATGACCGCGGAGCTGCCAGAGGACCAGGCCCCAAAACACCTTTTTATGTCCAGTACTTGCGTTCCAGGTCTAATGCCGGTGGGGCATGATTTTATCGAAATGGACAATGACACTCTCTGGAGGGCCTCAAGCCAGCGCTTTGGCGCCCTTAGAAATGATCTTGAGACCACCGGCCAACTAACCTCCGGCAATGAGCTGATAGAAATCTTCGCGCCTATTCTAAGAAGCGATCTTAGTGCCGTGATAAACCAAAATTACCAGCCCTGGCCCCATTCCCAGGTTCCGACCACGCTTTTCTATTCCAATAACGACATAGTCAGCGGTTTGGACATGGCTAAATGGCAAGCTTACTTTAGTAAGCCCATCGAGATAATCAAGTGCCAGGGGGGACATTTTCACTCTTTGGAAAACCCAACCCCTTTAATAAATCGCCTAGTTAAGGTCATTGAAACTCTCTAAGTCTTATAAACCAAGTCCATTACTGTAAAAAATCATAAAGAATAACTCTACGGAGTCTAAGTTATGTTTAAAAAACATAAAACTATAACTAAGTTTCTATATTTGATCCCGACCATAATACTTCTGGCCGTCCTCGCCGCCACCCTGAACGGCATGATACCCAGAACCGCTAACAGTCAACCTATAGTTATGAATAAAGAATATTTAAACCAGGGTTTCGATATAATGTTAGAGGTTTATCCCTCGGAAATATCCCCTCAACTGATCCAAGTGGTTCGAGACCGGGTCGATTGTTACTCTCAACTTCCCGAAAACAGGCTCTCCGGCCGCTGCCACGGTAAATATTTAAACTCCCTTTTACTGATTGGCCGTTCCAATATCCATGATTCCGACCCAGACCTAGGAATTGTTTTGGACTTGGTCGATAGCTGCCCCACCATGTACAGCGTCTGTCGAGGCAAAGATTTAACGGAAAGTTATTGTGGGGAGATCGAGGCCAAATGCCTTGATTATTTCTTTGATCAGTACTGGCGAGGGGCCCCATATTTTACCGATGTCCAGGCTTTTTGAAATATTAATTTGATATTATAAGCGCTTACATACTCAACCCTTAGTTAATCCCTAAATCAGGCTCACTCCTGGCCTAAAAAATTATTTAGATAATACCGTTACTTATAATAAAATTCATCTGACATTTCATGAAGGCCTTAAAAAATACCTTTTAACATAGCGAAAATAATAGTAATCACCTTTTATCAATATGGAGCGCCAAAAATATCTCACCCAAAAATCCCCCCTAGAGCCTTAACTAAAAACTTTTCATTTGCCCCATGACTCTCCGCCGGCCCTTTTCTCGGCCTATCCTTTTTGGCCACGTCTCACTGGCTTCTTGGCTAAACTTATAACCACCTAAATTTTCTAATTATTTATATAAAAATCCCCAAAAAAAAAGCCCAGCTTAGAGCACAAAGACCAGAAAAGGCCAATCTTCGACTTAGCTGGGATTTTTATTTAGTTATTTTAAATAGATATCAACTTAAGACTTGTTTCCCCACTACAAAACTGGATGTCACTTTCCTTACTGGTTAGGAACTCAGCCCATTGGCTCATGGATAAGTCTTGTCCTATGGCCTTAGCCAGAGATTTTTGATTCACAGTCCTTGATACAATTGAACCAAAAAGTTTTCTGATTTTTTAATTAAGGGCCTCTGGCCCATCTTAAAGCTCTCTCCCGATTGAAGGCCGAATCATTCCCCGCCTAGCCCATACTTATTATTTTCCCCATATCATTATAAATAGCTATTTTTTACTTAATAAATCTACTCTGGTTAACTAATTTTGCCTATTTTTCTTTGTGATTTGCCATCAGCGGTCTGCCCGCCTGGCTTTTCCGTAAAGCCAAGCTCCCAGAATATTTCCCTGGGGGGGTTTTTGGGCAGTTCTGGCGCCTTTTCCCTGAG
>JAITJP010000337.1 GCA_031278835.1 Deltaproteobacteria bacterium | reverse complement strand
CCCGTTTGGCTGTAAGCCGTTGGTATCGTAGGTGGTCTCCTTGGCCAGGGAGGCCCACTCCATGTAGACGTTTGAGTGAAAGGCAACGCTTTTGTCAAAATCCCTGTCGAATTTAATACCCAGACGACCGGACCAGGGGGGCGTTCCGGTGTTTGAGGTGGAGTATTGTACGGTTCTGGCGGCGGAGAATCTTTTTGTCAGGACCTTCGTATCGGTAAATTCCCGGTTAAGGTAAGTTATGGTCGCGTATGGGGTTAAACCTAGCCATTGGAACTCGTAACTGGCTCCCAACTCAAAACCCATGGTTCGGGCCTTATCGGTATTGATGAAACGACTGTTGCTACTATTGGGTACTGGTTCGGTGGTGATATAATTTTTGCTTAAGGTATAGAAAACGGCTAAATCAAGATTTAGGGCTCCATCATTATACCTTAGTCCCACTTCGAAGTTATCGGAGGTTTCTGGCTTAAGATCCGGATTGGGCAGAGTCGCGTTGGTGGTCCCGTGAACCGTTCCAAGGTAAAGGTCGTTTAGCGGCGGAAACTTATAGCCTTGGGCCCAAGCCGCCCTTAAAGAGAGATTGTCCAGACCGGTCCAAACAAGTCCAAAGTTACCCACCAGCCTGGAGTCCCTAGTCGAGGGGTTGGTGGTTAGATCTGGATTGTCGTTTTCTCTAAGTTTCGAGTTCACCCAGGTGTTTCTGATTCCCAGCGTGGCCGTAAAATCATGGGGCAGGCTCCATTCGTCTTGGGCGTATAAGCCCAGCGTGGTTTGCTCGGCTTGGTATCTGAAACTGGTGCCAGCCACTTGGATCGGGAAGGGCATACCGCCGGGAGGAAATATCGTGTAAGGGGGTCTAATGTCGTCGGCCGTGATATCGTCTTTATTGTAATCTAGGCCAACGATCAGGTAATGATCACCTAGTTTCCAATCGCTTTGTAAATTTCCACCAGAACTGTCTTGATCGTTTATAGTATGAACCCTTACTTCGATAAATCTACCGGGATGTTGCGTGAAGGTATTAAGAACCAAGTTGGTAAAATCCTTCATCATGTTTTGATAATAAAGGTTTAGGCTCAGTTTGGCCAGGTTTGGGAGTAAATCTCTTAGTTCAACTCCGGCCGAAAAGGAACGGCGATCCCATTGGGGCAGATCAAGACTGACGCTAGCGTTTACGTGGTAAACGTTGGGTGAATTGCTGACCATGGTGTACATGCTTTCCCGGTAAGTCGGGATATGGATTAGGCTTCTGTAATCGTCGGCCTTGACATAAATGGAACCCTTATCCCAATCGTAGCCAAGACGGGCCGAAAAATAAGTGTTTTCGTAACTCGAGCGCGGCACTTGGCCGTTTGGGGTGACCCTGTTTCCGGCCTTGACTCCGCTACCGGTGACTCTGTAGTTAAAACCGTTGACCTGGCCAAATATAGCCGATTGCCATTCCAGGCTGTTGGTTGAGCTATCGACGATAAAGTTTTGGCTAAAGGCGATGGGCTTGTCGCCGCCTTTTTTGGTGATGATGTTTATCACGCCGCCAATGGCTTCGGAACCGTAAAGGACCGAGGCCGGGCCTTTGATGACCTCGATGCGCTCTATCTGGCTGGTGTCAATGAGAATGGCCGGGCCGCTCATACTTTTTTGTTCGGAGATCTTCACCCCGTCAATTAGTATCAGACTTCTGGTGGGGCTCTCGCCTCGGATCATGAGCCTTTTGCCGCCGGGCATGCTGCCATCCATGATTTGGACACCCGGAAGGTCGGCCAAAAAATCGGCCACGTTGGTGTTTGGTTGCCATCTGAGGTCTTCGGAGGTTTTTACCCCGACCGTCATGGGAATGACAAACAAATCCCTTTCCGTTCTGGTGGAGGTGACGGTGACTTCTCTGGTTTCACGGTCCTGAGCCATGGCCTTTTGGCAAAAAAAGGTTTGCCAGGCTAAAAAAGTCATAACCGGTAACAGTAAAACCGATTTCAAAATATTTCGCATTTCCAATCTCCATGGAATTGTGGGTGCCGTCCCTTTTTGGGAACGAGAAAATAGACCGAGGCCAATTAACCGCCGCTTACCTGGCCTTAGCGGGGGTTATGAAAAAAAATGATTTTTGAGATCTCTAAAAATACGGAGCTTATCAAGGTTTTGGGAATACCTTCAAATTTTTTCTAAGTATTTTTAGTATCTTATGAATTTAAAGCCTAAGGCAAAATTTAAGCGGGCCTTTTTTTAAGGCTCAAAAGGCCTTTTTTTAGGAACTTGAATTTAAGCCAAAAAATCCCGTGGGCCAAAAAGGGGCTTATTTTGGACCTTTTTGTTGAGCCATTGAATTTTCGCTCAAGTTAAATTTTTAGCCTTTAAGCTGACCGCCCCCCAAGGGAGCCCTGGTCATGGTGAAAAATTTAGGGTGACTTCATAGGCGGAGCCTTTATTTTGACTGGTTTTTAACTTGTTAGTAGACTAGTCTTTACAAAAAGACCTTTTTTCTGAACTAAGTTAATGCCAAAAGATGATTTTTATGAACAAAAGTTTGAAAATTCATGCCCAAGCCCAGGCTTGGCTTAGGGCTTGGCCGTCTCACCGGAGGCCGTGATGACCAGGGCTTGGGTCAAATTAACCCCCCAAAATCTACCGCTGTCGGTTAGTTCCATATGGTCGCCGTTAAACTTGATTAGTCCGGCTTTTTGCCAGTTTTCGGTTAAAACCGAAATAGCCTCTGACTTAACGCCCTGGTCTTCAAAGAGTTTTTTAAGGTTAAGGTAACCCAGCTCCATCTGGCCCACGATAAAAGCGTTTAAGGATTCCCGGCCCGTGGGCAGGGTTAAAAAATCCGGGCCAAATTGACCTTTTTGGGCCGTCTCCAGATAGGCCAAAACGTCGGGCTTTTTGTAGGTGGCGTGGCCATTAATGAAGCCCCCGGCCCCGGCCCCAAAGGCCAAACAGTTTTGGCGTTTTTTGGCCCAGGGGTTATAGATGTTTCTTTCCCTGGTGTCCCTGGCGTAATGGCTAAGGGATAAGCGCCGCCATTTTAGGCTGTCCAGATACTCGGCCGCCTTGATATAGAACTCAGCTTGCTGGGAGAGTTTGGCCGGAGCGGCGATTTTATTTTCCCGCACGGCTTTTTCCAGCTCGCCTCCGGAAAAAACGTTTAGTTGGTAGGTGTCCAGACCGTCAAGCCCAATTTTATCGGCCGTGGCCAGATCGTCCAAAAAGTCGGCCACTTCTTGACCGGGCAGGCCGTAAATCAAATCGATTATGACCGGGGCCGCTCCCCTTTGAATGAGATTGGTGAGTTTGGCCAGAGTTTTTTCCCTATGGCTGTGGCGGCCCAATGATCTTCTGATTTTGGTGTCAAAACTCTGGACTCCAAGGGAGAAACGGTTAAAACCGGCTTCCAAAAACCCAGACACCTTTTCCGGGCTAAGATCCGAGACCCGGCCTTCCAAGGTCATCTCATAATCCGTAGCCAAACTAAAGGTTTTTTGGATGGCCCCGGTCAAAGTGGCCAAAAGCTTGGGCGCCACGATGGTTGGGGTTCCGCCGCCAAAGTAGACGGTCCTGACCGGGCCCAGTTTTTCCAAGCCCAGGGTAGCTAAAAACTCGATTTCAGCCCTAACCGCCCCAATGTATTTTTCGATAAGCTGGTCATCGGGCTTTCGCCCCACGAAACCGCAATACAGACAACGGTTTTGACAAAAGGGCAGGTGCAAATATAAGCCCAGCGGGCCCTGGCCCAGAGCCCCAATTAACTCTCCATAAAGGGCCAAAGCCGGCTCACCGCTCTTGGTCTGGCCCATGGTCCCGGCGTGAACGGTGAATTTTTCCTCAAACTCAAGTCCCGGTTCCACCCCCACCTGGGCCAGAAACCGCCCCGTTCCCTTTTTGCCCAGGGCCAGGTCGGTTTGGCCAAAACTAAATTCCATGGCCTGGGATTTTTTCATGGCCTTGGCCTGACCTCCCAAAGTCACTCCCCCGCTGGGCGTTTCGCTAAAACTCTCGCCCTGGCCGGCTAAGGCCGGCCCGCTCGCCGCCGGCGATCTTGGGGAAGCCAAAGTGGCGGCTTCCAAGCTGGCCGCCTGCCTTGGCCCGACTGGCCTGAGCCCAAGAGCCTTATCGGTCATCTTCGCTTACCTGACCCTTCCAGACGGCCATGAGGCCGACATAGATTAAATTTATTCACTTTTTATGAATAAGTTTACTGACTAATAAATATACACGGATGATAATTTCTTGTTAAATACTGATTAAAATTAATTTAAAGATATTTTAGACAAAAAATATCTTTAAAATTTCTCTTCAGTAAAAACTAACCAAGCTAATAGGCTTATTAAAGGCTTAATTTCTGACCAGGCCAAGCTTGGTCCCTGGG
>JAITJP010000338.1 GCA_031278835.1 Deltaproteobacteria bacterium | reverse complement strand
CATCGGCGGTGGAAGATGCCCGATTCGCGTAAGGAGGAGCTCCCTATAGGAGATACGCCCGGACAAAATGGTGACGCCTGACCCCTAACTTTATTTGTCCGAAATCAATTTCAGTTTTTCCATAAAGGAGTTTTTCTAGATGGATACTTTTCCGATCACATTTTTGCCTGACAACACCGTTATCGAAGCCGAGGCCGGCGAAACTCTCCAGGAAGTGGCCGACCGAGGAAAAATTCATATCAACGCTTCCTGCGGTGGCGAAGGGGTCTGCGGACGCTGCGTGGTCGAACTTAGGGCCGGAACCGTTCTGGCCAGTCCCGGACTTTACTTAAGCGAGGAAGATTTTGACAAGGGCATTAGGCTGGCCTGCCGGGCCAAGATCGATGGCCCGGCCACCATTTTTATCCCCATCGATTCCCGGGCCGACGCTTCCTTTTTCAAAAAAGCCGCCCAGGCCGAGGAAGAACTTACCGTCGAAAACCCCGACCCCATGGTCAGACAAACCTGTTTGATCTTGGACCCCCCTTGCCAAGACGACAATCGAAGCGATCTCGATCGGGTCAACGCTTCTTTGGCCGAATTGGAACTCTTTGACAACGACATCGATCTCTCGGCCATGCGCCGGATGCCCACGGCCTTACGGGAATCGGAGTTTAAGGTCACCGTTTCGATTTTCTATGAGCTGCCTTTGCAAAAACCCGAGGTTCCGCCCTACGGACGTATCGTTTCCTTCGATACCTCAACTAGCGACGATAATTTCTACGGCTTGGCCGTGGACGTTGGCACGACCTCGGTTTGGATCCGTTTGGTTAATTTAGCCACCGGTAAGGTCATGCCCAGCGTGGGTGACTTAAACGGCCAGATCTCCTACGGCGAGGACGTCATCTCCAGAATCGTTTTTGCCGGCAAAAAGGACGGCTTAAAGCGTTTGCAAAACCGGGTCATTGACACGATAAATCGCTTACTTGAGCGCTATGAGAGTACCTACCCCGGTTACAGAAAAAAAACTTTCATCATGGTGGCCGCCGGAAACACCACCATGGCTCACCTTTTGGTGGGACTCGATCCCAAAAACATTCGCCTTTCGCCTTACGTGCCCCCGGCCTCGACTTGGCCCTCGATTCGGGCCAGTTTTTTGGGCATTAACGTTGAGCCCCACACGGTCATGAAGGTCTTCCCCTCGGTTTCCAGTTACGTGGGCGGCGACATCGTCTCCGGGGTCTTGGCCTCCGGGCTCTTCAAAAGGCCGGAACTTACCCTTTTTATCGACGTGGGCACCAACGGCGAAATCGTCATCGGCAACCAAGACTGGATGACCTGCGCCGCCTGCTCGGCCGGACCGGCCTTTGAGGGCGGCGGGGTGCGCTGCGGCATGCGGGCCGCCCCCGGGGCCATCGAGAGCTTTTTGTACGAAAAAGAGACCAAAAAACACTACCTGGGGGTCATCGGCGGGGTCAGTCCCTCAGGGGTCTGCGGTTCCGGGCTAATCAACGTCGTGGCCGAGCTTTTTAGGGCCGGGGTCCTAAACAAGCAAGGCAAATACGTCGAGGGCTCCGCTCCTTTTCTGAGACAAGGCGAAGACGGCTGGGAATACGTTTTATCCCCGGCTGAAAACAATTCCGTGGATCATGACGTGGTCTTAACCGAGATTGACATCGAAAACCTCATTAGGGCCAAAGGGGCCATGTATTCCGGCTACCAGACCCTTTTGGAGTCAGTCGGCTTGGAGATGGGTGATCTGGAAAGGGTCATCATCGCCGGCGGTTTTGGCCGCTCCCTAAACATCGAAAACGCCATTACCATCGGCTTATTGCCCTACCTGCCGGTGGAAAAGTTCTCCTATATCGGCAACAGTTCCTTAACCGGGGCGACTTTGGCTTCCCTTTCCGGGACCATGTGGAGAACGGCCTTTGAAATCAAGGAAAAAATGACTAATTTTGAGCTAAGCGAGACCCCCGGTTACATGGATCGCTACGTGGCCAGCCAGTTCATCCCCCACACCGACGCCTATTTGTTTGGCCTGTAAAGCCCAAGGCAGTTGCTTTGGCTAATTAGCCAAACCAACTGGCCTTGGCCAAAAAGTCAAAGCGCCTTGGAGTAAGCGACAAAAAATCATGACGGATACTCCTAAAAAAACCTCCCCTTCCTCGGTCGGCTCCCCGGAGAGTCCGGCCGAGGCGGCCAAGCGTTTAAGGGAAGAAATCAGGCGTCATAACGACCTGTACTTCCAACAAGACAGCCCCGAGATCCCGGACGACGCCTACGATCGCCTGCTTAGGGAACTGCAGGATCTTGAGAGGGCTCACCCGGAACTGGCCCTGGGTTCGCCCACCACCGAGGTGGCCCCGCCGCCCGGGGGCCGGGCTTTAAAGGAAGTCATCCACGACAGCCCCATGCTCAGCCTGGACAAGGCCTTAAACGTCCAGGAGATCCTGGATTTTGAAGAGCGGGTTAAACGTTTTTTGGGCTCAAATGAGTCCTTTGGTTTTTACACCATGCCCAAGTTTGACGGCTTGGCCGTGGAACTTAATTATGACCAAAAAGTCTTAGTCTTGGCCTCAACCCGAGGCGACGGCCGCCGGGGCGAGGACATCACCTCAAACGTCCGAACCATAGACGATATCCCCAAAAACCTCAACCAAGGCGCCCCCGAGGGACGGCTTTTCGTGCGGGGCGAAGTTTACATGGAAAAGGAGGAGTTTTCTCGCCTAAACGAAGAACGGGAGGCTGAGGGCCTGTCGATTTTCGCCAACCCCAGAAACGCCGCCGCCGGCTCCCTGCGCCAGCTTGACCCGAGCGTCACCCAACAAAGAAATTTAAAATTTTTCGCCTACGGCCTTTCCGATGCCAAGATGGCCGAGTCCGAGAGCTACGGCCGGCTCATGGAAAAGCTTGGCCATTGGGGTTTTCCGGTCGAGACCTCCAAATCCAGTAAGGTTAACCAAAACCTGGCCGAGGCCCTGGCCGTTTTTCGGGATCTGGAGGCCGGCCGCGACAATCTGCCCTTTGAGGTGGACGGGCTGGTCATAACCCTAGACGATCTGAGCCTTTGGGATCGACTGGGGGCCACCTCCAGGGCCCCCAGATACGCCGTAGCGGCTAAGTTTAAGCCCCGGGCGGCCAAGACCCAAGTCCTTAATATCGAGATCCAAGTGGGCCGAACCGGGGCCTTAACCCCGGTGGCTTTCATGGAACCGGTCCTGGTCAGCGGCGTTCGCGTGGCCCAAGCCACCCTCCATAACGAGGACGAGCTTAAGCGCAAAGACGTCCGGGTTGGGGATTACGTGATTTTGCAGCGGGCCGGGGACGTCATTCCCGAGATCGTCGAGGTGGACTTGGAAAAAAGGCCGGTGGGCCTTAGCCCCTTTGTCTTTCCCAAGATCTGCCCCATCTGCGCCACCCCGGCCGTCAGGAAAGAAGGCGAGGCCGTGTCCCGCTGCCCCAACCGTTCCTGCCCGGCCCAGATAGAAGCCCGCCTGATTCACTTTGCCCACAAAAACGCCCTGGACATCGATGGCCTGGGCCAAAAAGTGGCCGCCCAGCTTCTGGCCAATAATTTGGTCAAACTGCCCTCGGATCTTTTTAAGCTAAGCGCCCAGGATCTAAAAGCCCTGCCCCGCTTTGGCGAAAAGTCGGCCCTAAAATTAATCGAGGGCATCGACCAAGCCAGAAGCAAAGCCCTTTGGCGCTTTATAAACGCCCTGTCCATCCGCCACGTCGGCGAACGGGTCAGCCAGATCCTGGCCGAGCACTTCGATAGCCTCGAGGCCCTGTCCAAGGCCACTAACGATCAACTCCAAGCCATAAACGACATCGGCCCGGAGGTGGCCAAAAGCCTCCTTGATTTCTTCCAAAGCCCGCTCAATCACCACTTTCTGGCCGATCTGATGGACCCGGCCCTGGTCAAGCCCTCTCATACTCAGCCCCTGACCGAAGGCCTTCTGTCCGACAAACGCTTTGTCCTAACCGGCACCCTAAATACCATGACCAGGGCCGAAGCCAAGGCCCGCATCACGGCCAAAGGCGGCCGGGTCCTTTCTACGGTCAGTAAAGAAACCGATTACCTGGTGGCCGGCCAGGCGGCCGGATCAAAACTCACTACGGCCCAAAAGCTAAACCTGCCCATCCTGGACGAAGAGGCTTTTATAAAACTCCTAAACTAAGCCCGCCCCTTGGCCCAAAAAATTATGGGCCAAGGGCCAAAAAACCCAGTCCCCCGCCCACCTAAACTTAAGCTCATGGGCGAGTTTAGCTAAAATATCAAAACATCTTTAACTTAAAAACTCAAATTTTTAATATTAACAATAAAAAAGCCTAAAGTCAGGACCAAGGTCCTTTCTTTAGGCTTTTAGTTTTGGGGCTGGCTTGGCCCCAAGGCTCTCTAGAGCGGCCTAGCTTTTAAGGCTAGGGCCAAGACTGGCTTAAGGCTAAAATCACGGCCGCCATAATAACTCTTTCAAAATCCGCCGAGGTGCCTATGAAAAAATATGGGATTGAGTAAAACCATTTTTATTCAATATATTAAATCATGTTTTATTTTATACGTTCATAAATATATGAAAAAACATGCTTTATATAAAAATTATACCATGGAAACATTTTTGATGAGCTTGAAATTATTTCTAGATTTGACTATATAACAAAAAAGCAGATCGAACTTTATAAATACCTGGACATAGAACCAATTATCAAGTAACTTACTCTAATATCTCGCTTTAGATATTTTTACCAGCATTTTTTTTATAGACTCAATTGAGTTTTAAAAAATGTTACAATTTCATGGCAGCCTGGCTTTTAGGCTAGTCCTGACTATACTCTCTTTTAATCTTAATGAAAGCCATGAACTCGGCCAAGGCTACTTCATCGCCGCTTAGTAACTCGGCGGACAGGGCCAGAGGCAGCTCGGGTAAGCTGAACTTAGCCAATTCTTCGAAAAATAAAGTTAAAGTCCCACTCTGACTTTCGAAGGGGGGCGAAACCACCTGAAGCCCACATTTTTCGCATTCGACCATTGGCCTGAAACAGTGTACCAAACATTTTAAGGACATCCAGTTAATGTGTCGCCAGACTCTCTCCGATGGTTCCAGACCCTGTCTCTGGGTTTGGCCGCCACAAATGGGGCAAGCCAAAGAAGCCTCAGGCCGAACCTTGACATTTAGCTGAACGGTTTTTTCGCGGCCGATAGGCCTAGCGCTCTCGAAATACCAGGGTTCTTGTAAAAGAAGGCTCTGGCCGACAATTCTTGGCATTTGCTCCAATATATTTGCCATGTAAGCTTACCTCTACTGATGATGTTTGACTTAAATACCTAGGCTCTCATGAAATTATAACATGAAAAAAAACTTAATTGAGTATATTAAATATTTTGTTATAAAAGAAAGTAAAAAAGCATATTGCAAAATAGTTACTATATAATAGGCTTAACATCCATATATTTATATAGTTCTATCTGCTTTTTAGTTATCTC
>JAITJP010000298.1 GCA_031278835.1 Deltaproteobacteria bacterium | reverse complement strand
GGCCTAGGGCGGCCTGGGCCCTTGGTCTTTGAAGTTCGTCTAGATCTTTGAAATTTGTTTGGGTCTTTGAGATTTATCCTGGTTTTTGAAGTTTGTTTAGGTCTTTGAAATTTGTCTGGATCTTTGAGATTTACCTGGGCTTTTGAGTTTATTTGGTTTTTGAGTCTCTGGGGCGGGATTCGGACCCTGGTTTTTTGTTTTTTGTCAAGGTCTTGGAGGCTGGGTCTTGACCATTATTCAAAGCCTTTAGGATTAACCCGGAAAAACTTTTTTCCTCAAAAATTTTGCTTTTTTTTCCGCAGAGGGTAGATGTTTAAATATCCCAGTGTTCAAAGATTAGTCGATTTTTTTTCGCAAATACTTTTTTTCGTCCCTACCAAGGGCCCTTGGCGAATAATTTTTGAGGTTCCAAATGACTTTAGCCAAAACGCTTAAAGACGTTAAAGCCGGTGGGGAGGTGGAGCTCCTTTGCCCTAAATGCCAGCGCAAAACTTCCCATAAAATCGTGTCCACCCAGGGAGGTCAGCCCAAGCAGGTTATTTGCCAGGCCTGTGAGCACAAGTACGCTCACAAGCCCGGTGACTTGGAGACTTTGCCAGCCGAGGCCGTGAGGGAAGAAAGCCCGGCCAAGGTGAGCGATGGGGCGGCCGGGGCGACCAAGGCCGGGGCCAAGGCCGGAACCAAAGGCGCCTCAAGCGCCAAGGGGGCGGTTAAGCCCAAGGCCGTGAGCAAAGCGGCCGACCAGGACTTTGAGGACCATTCCAAGCCCGAGCAAGGTTTCGATGATTACCTGGACCAGGACTCGGATGAGGATTTTGAGGACAATTTGGACAAAATCTTGGAGGATGATTTGGAAGACGATTTTAACAGAGATTTGGACGTGTTTAGGGATGACTTAGAGCCCGTGGATAAAAAGTCCTCGGCTAAAGTCGGGGCCAAGGCTTCGGCCAAGACTTCCAAGGCCAAGGTGGCCGCCTCAAAGAGCCCCAAAGTGACCGGGGCTAAGGTCACCAAACACGCCATTGATAAAATTGAGGATGAGCCTGACGAGGTTGAAAAACCCAAAGTCGCCTCAAAGTCCAGGGCCAAGAGCGCCTCCGAGACCAGACTGGCCAGGGAAGACCGGGAACTCAAGGAAGCCAAGAAACAGGCCCTGGAGGAAATCGAGGTCAACAAAGATCTCTGGAACTCGCTAAAATCGCGATTGGCCAACGCCAGTCCGGTGGATTACACCCTAAGCGGCGATTACGTTCAAGATCAAGTTTTAAGGCACAAAAAATTTGGCCTGGGTTTCGTTACCAAAGTGCTCTTGCCCAATAAAATCGAAGTCCAGTTCGAAGAGTTTATAAAAACCCTGGTCATGCGCGTAACCAATGTCTAAACCCCATCCGGCCTTGGATTCAGTTTACCCGGCGGGGGTAATTGACTTACACTCCCACACCTTTCACTCGGATGGGGAGCTGGGTCCGGCGGAACTGGCCAGACGGGCTTATTGTAAGGGCTACGCCTTTTTGGGCCTAAGCGATCACGTTGATCAGTCCAATATCAAAAGCGTTTTATTGGCGGCCATCGAGGCGGCCAAGTCGCTTTCCGGTGAAATAGGCTTAACCTTATTGGCCGGAATTGAGCTGACCCACGTGCCCCCATCGCAAATCGCCGGTCAGGTGGCCTTGGGCCGGGATCTGGGCGCTGATTTCGTGGTGGTTCACGGCGAATCTTTGGTCGAACCGGTGGCCCCGGGCACCAACCTGGCCGCCATCAAGGCCAAGTGCGATGTCTTGGCCCATCCCGGATTGCTCACCAGGGATGAAGTGGCCTTGGCCGCCAAAAACGAGGTCTATCTTGAGTTATCGGCCCGAGGCGGTCACAACCGCGGCAATGGCCACGTGGCCGCCCTGGCTTTGAAACTCGGGGCCAAGCTTTTAATCAATTCCGACCTCCACGCCCCGAAAGATTTACTCACCCCGGTGGATCAAAAGTTGGTGGGCTTGGGGGCCGGTCTTTCCGAAGAACAATTTGTGAGCTTAATGGATGGGGCCTTGTCTTTGGCCAAAAAGCTGGCCGCCAAGGGAGGTCGGCTTGTCAAAACGTAACCTAATAAAGCTTTTCATATTAATCCCGGCTTTGCTGTTTTTGGTCTGGTGGGGCTGGTCGGGTAATTTCGCCTTTAACCGCGCCTCGCTTTTTACTCTCTTTGACCAAGAATCTTTCTATACCATGGAAGTGGGGCGCTCTTCCATGGGGTTGGCCAGAAGGACCGTCAAACTTGACCCCAAGAACAACCTGACCACCCTCTCGGAAGCCTCCGTCTTAAACCTAACCTTTTCCGGTCTGCCGATAAAGATCAAAACCGAATCAGAAATCGTCTTTGACCAAGAGGGCCGCTTGGTTTCCGCCGATTTTAGTTTACCCATGGGGCCCCTTTCCGGCCAAGCCCAGGCCACCGTGGATGGTCAAACCCTCAAAATGGAACTGAGCCTGGCCGGAAAAACCCACGCCGCCCAGGCCCCCATGCCGCCCACCGGCCCGGTCCTGGTTTCCGGCTTAATCCCCTGGCTGGCCCACCAGCGAAACATCCCCATGGGCCGGCCCATAGGCCTAAGCTTACTCGATCCCCTCTCCATGACCTTTAAACCGGCCCAACTGACCATCGAGGACGTGACCGAGATGGTCGATGAACTGCAGGTTTTTAAGGTAAGCCTGACTTTCATGGGCAGCGAAAACAGCGAATGGATCGATAGCCAAGGCAAACTCCTAAGACAATTTAACCCCGGCTTGGAGATTGGCCTGGTGGCGGTTCGGGATAACCAAGTCGAACAAATCCGCCCCCAGCTGGAAAAAGCCCTGGCCGAACCGGTCAGTATCCCCGAAGGCCCCCTGGCCAGCATGATTGGCGGTTTTATTTCCAACGACGGCCTGGAGGTTCTAAGCAAAGTCATTAGCCAAGGCGGAGAAGCCAGCCCCTGGACTTTGGTCCAGGAGCCGGACCCGGTTCCTGGTGAAGATTCTGGTGAAGTTTCCGGAGAAACTGCCAAGGAGGCCCCAGCCGTTGATTCCGATGAGCTTTCCGCTGGAAGCCAGGCCCCCAGCCCGGAGGCCGCCCAGGCCGGCTCCGATGAGCCCAAAGCCCCGGCTTTGCTGGGCACCAACTAAGAAATCACCGCCAGGCCAGGAGTGGGCGAGGGGAACAAAGAGCTAAAAAGGCGGGAAATTTTTAAGATCGGGGGCTTGTTTTTTATTTTTAACTAAAAAAACTAACTTTTAAGATAAAGATTTGGTCTAAGGAGAGTAAAATTATTCGATTGGCTTATTTGGTTAAAACTTAAAAAGCCAGTTTTTCCAAGCGAAATTTGGAAGCCTTGGCGGCCGGTTTTTGGCCGGACTGGTTTGGGGGATCTGGTCCACTCAAAAATGGCCCCGTAAACGGCCGTATTGGGGTCCAGGAGCGCTTTGGAGACCCTGACTGGGTGTTACAGGCTATTTGGTCTTGGCAAGGCTCTGGAGGCCATGTGGGGCCCTTTACGGGCCAATTGGTTAAATAGGTGAATTTTAAGGCGTTTTTTTTGAGGGGGGAGGGCCGGGGCCTTTGGGATTTTGGCCTGGGGCCTTTTTTATCTTTTTTTCTGGGCAGAGCCTAAGGGCCGGGGTGAAAATTAGTTAAAAAATTCAATTATTTTTAATTTTTAGGTAAAAGTATTTTTAAAATACGGCGTCTTTTGCGCTTTTAAAGTTTAATGGTGATAAATATCAATGATTAAAGTTGACCGGGTAAACAAGAATTATCGCAAGCACAAGGCCGTCATTGACCTGACCTTGACCGTTAATTCCGGTGAAATCTACGGCTTTTTGGGGCCCAACGGGGCCGGCAAGACCACCACCATTAGGATGCTGGCCGGAGCCCTGGCCCCCACCACGGGGACCATTCATTTGGGCGGTTTTAATCTGGCCAGCCAACCCCGGGAAGCCAAATCAATCTTGGGCTATATTCCGGATAGGCCTTTTCTCTACGAAAAGCTCTCCGGCTTGGAGTTTTTGGAGTTTACTTACAATTTGTATCGTCTCCCCAAAGAGGCCGGGCAAAAACGCTCCCAGGAACTTTTGGAACTCTTTGAGCTTTGGGATTGGCGAGACGAGCTCATTGAAAACTACTCCCATGGCATGAAACAGCGCCTGATCATGAGCGGGGCTTTACTGCCCAAGCCCAGAATTTTGGTGGTGGACGAGCCCATGGTTGGCCTTGACCCCCGGGGGGCCAAACTGGTCATGGGTATTTTTAGGGAACTGGCTCACCAAGACGGCGTGGCCGTTTTTATCTCCACCCACACCATGAGCCTGGCTTCAAAATTATGCGATCGCATTGGTATCATCCAACATGGTCATCTCATCTCCGAGGGCACCGAAGCCGAGCTTCGATCCAGGGTCGGCGCCATCGGAGGCGATTTGGAAGACCTTTTCTTGGAACTTACCACCGGCATAGAAGCCCCGGACGGCAATTGATGGCCTGACTTGGGCGGCCAGGGCTAAACCCTTTCCCTTTGGAAGCGCCCTTTTTGACCAGTGGTTCAAAAAGCCCGATTTTAAAGAACAAACCAAACGGCGGGGCTGGATAATGACCGAGTTTTTGACCCTCCTAAAGCCGATGTTTTACGGTTTTAAAAATTACCTCAAGGACCCCGGGCCGGGCGGACGGGTCAAGCTTATCTCGCTGACCGTCTTTACCCTGGTCATGTGGGCGGCCCTTTACTTTATTTCCAACCGGGTCATCAAGTCTTTTTATTCCATCGAGGGTTTTGGGGACATCCTGGCCCACAAGACTTTTAACCTGTTGTGGTTATCCGGCGTGGCCGTCTTGATTTTTTCGGCCATCATCACCGCCCTGTCAAGTTTCTATCTCTCCCGAGATTTGTCGCTTTTGATGGGGGCCCCGGTCGATCGGGAGAGTATTTTTTGGGCCCGATCTTTTCAAAGCACTCTGGCCAGCGCCTGGATGCCCGTGGCCTTTCTCTTTCCCGTTTTTCTGTCCTTTGGCTACAGGTTTAAGGCCCCGCTTGAGTATTATTTACTTCTAATTCCCTCCGGAGTGCCCTTGGTCTTGACGGCCTGTTTCGTCAGCCAAATCGTCGTTATATTACTGGTAAACGTCCTACCGGCCAGACGCACCCGCGACATCATGAGCCTACTGGGCTTATTGGCCTTTGTGGCCCTGTACATGGTTTTTTGGTTACTTCGGCCCGAACAGCTGGTTAATCCCGAGAGTTTTAAAAACCTGGCCGGTTACCTGGCTTCCCTGC
>JAITJP010000289.1 GCA_031278835.1 Deltaproteobacteria bacterium | reverse complement strand
CCCAAGAAGACCCCGGCCAATGCCTTAAGTATTTACGGCTGGCCGCCCAACAGGGTTATGACCTGGCCAAGCAAAAGCTCCGCCAATTGGGCCATCAAAGCCCGGACTAAAAAATCCCCCATAACCCAAGCCATTTGGCAAAAGGTCCCTATTTTTTAACTTGGTCTAAATTTTTCTCATCATTTACTTAAACTAGGCTAAATTTCAGCGCTTTACTCTATTTAAAGTCCTTAAGCCTTTGAGTTTTTCCTAGGGCTAGTTTTGATGGTTCCAAGTCCTGGAATTTTATTTTTCTTGATGACCAAGTCCTGTAATTTTGTTTTTTTTGATGACTAAGTCCTGTAAATTTGTTTTTTGCTGACCAAAGCCGGGCTTGGTTTTTTCGATTTCTCTCTAACCAGATTTTTTTTAAAAATTAAGTGAGTTTTAAAACCCTTTCAGTCTAACCAGACTTTTTTTTAAAAATTAAGTAAGTTTTACATCCCTTTATCACGGAAAAGGCATGACTGATAATATTTCAAAAGAGCCCAAGCCAGCCGACCCGGCTGAACTTTTTGAAATCGGTGAGGCTAATTATTTGGGAACAATGGTGCCTAGAGATTTAAACCAAGCCCTAAAGTTTTGGCGTCTGGCCGCTGACCAAGGTTTTCCGCCGGCCCAAAACAGGATGGCCCAGGCTTATCGCCAAGGCCTGGGGGTGGGGTTGGATCCTGAGGAAAGCTTTAACTGGCTTGTAAAAGCCGCCGAGACTGGTTATTCGCCCGCTCAGTTTAATTTGGGCCAGTCCTATTATTACGGGCTTGGGGTGGAAAAGGACTTGGCTCAAGCCGCTAAATGCTGGCGTTTGGCCGCCGATCAGGGCCATGACAAAGCCCGCTGTAATTTAGCTCAGGCCTACTTTATTGGTCAAGGCCTTGAAAAAGACTCGGTTCAGGCCGTGAAATACTGGCGTTTGGCCGCTGACAATGGTATGGTCGAGGCTCAGTTTTGTTTAAGTCAGGCCTACTATCAAGGGCAAGGCGTCGAACAAGACCTCCTCCAAGCCGCCGTCTTTTGTAGCTTGGCCGCCGATCAAGGCCATGTCCACGCTCAGCAAATTCTAGGCTCATTCTACTTTAACGGGGAGGGCCTTGACCAAGACCTAGAGCAAGCCCTTAAATACTGGCGCTTGGCCGCCGGTAAGGGACAGGCCGAGGCTCAGTTTTGTTTAAGTCAGGCCTATTTCCATGGCCAGGGAGTCATGATAGATTTCGACCAAGCCTTTAAATACTGTCAGCTGGCCGCCGATCAAGGGCATGCCGAGGCTTGCTTTTATTTATGGATATTTTATTCAAACGGGCAAGGCGTAAAACAGGACTTTGACAAAGCCCGGGAATATTTAAGGCGTTCCTCGAACAGAGGTTTTGCCCCGGCCAGCGAAAAACTCTTGGAACTGGGTTTTTCCAGCCCACACTAGAAAAAAGGCTCACGATAAAACTTTAAGAGCCCAGCCCATGAAAGTCTCAACAACTTTCATAAAAAAATCAGCCCCCAGGCAGCCTAAGGCTAGCCGTCCAGGTTATTTTTTAGACATTTTAGATATTTTTAGGCCATTTTCGTCAATTTTTCGACTATTTTAGACATTTTTTTGGCCATTTTTATTGATTTTTGTCTAATATTTGCCATGATAAGAAAAAAAATGATTTTTCGCTCTCATTTAACTCTTTGAGTTTTTACTTTATTTGACTTTGTAAGTTATAAGTCCTGGCTGTTTGCTTTATTCGCGACTAAACCCAGACTTTGATTTTTTGATTTTGGACTAATCAGGCTGTTTTAAAAAATTAAAAGGGTTTTAAAAGCCCCAGACCTCAGGAAGACCCATGGCTGACCATCTTTCCAAGGACCCTAAACTAGCCGGCCCGAGCGAACTCTTTGAAAGGGCCGAGACTTATTATCTTGGCGAAAAGGTCCAACAAGATTTGGGGGAAGCCCTTAAGTTTTGGCGTCTGGCCGCTGACAAAGGTCATCTGGTCGCCCAATCAAGGCTGGCTCAGGCTTATCGCGATGGCCTTGGTTTGGAGGTGGATCTTGAGAAAAGCTTTGACTGGCTTATAAAAGCCTTTCTTTCGGGTCATAATGACTCTAATATTCAGTTAGGTCAGTTATTCTTTCAAGGGCCGAAAGTGGAAAAAGAGCTAGAGCGATGCCTCATAAAGTGGCGGCTAGCCGCCGAGCAAGGTGAGGCCCAGGCTCAGTATAACCTAGGCCGGTCATACTATTTCCAGGTGGGGGTCGATAAAGACCAGGCCCAGGGGGTCAAATACTTTCGTTTAGCCGCCGATCAAGGTCACCCCATGGCTCAGTTTTTTTTAAGTGAGGCCCTCCAAAACGGCCTAGGCGCCCAAAAAGACTTGGCCGAGGCCTTTAAAATATGTAACTTGGCCGCGGATCAAGGTCTGGCCGAGGGGCGACTTATTTTGGGCCAGCTTTACTTTTACGGCGATGGGGTTGAAAAAGACTTGGCCAAAACCGTTAAATTATGGCGCCAGGCCGCCGAGCAAGATCTGGCCACGGCTCAATTAAATTTAGGAACATTCTATTCCTTTACCCCAGGAATGAAAAAAGACCCGTTTAAAACCTTGAAATACTGGCGCCTGGCCGCCGATCGGGCCCAGCCCATTGCCCTGTTTAATTTAGGCGTTGCCTTCCATGACGGCCATATGGTAGAAAAAAAAATAGACAAAGCCCTGAGATACTGGCGCCTGGCCGCCGATCAGGGTAACCTCGATGCCCAGTTTAATTTGGGCACCCTCTACCATAGCGGCCATGGGCTTAAAAAAGACCAGGCCATGGCTCTAAAATACTGGCACCTGGCCGCCGATCATGGTCTGGTCGAGGCTCAAGTTTATTTGGGTCAAATCTACTCCACTGGCCATGGGGTTGAAAAAGACCTGGCCCGGGGCTTGATTTACTGGCGCCTGGCCGCCGATAAAGGTGATTCCAGGGCTCAGTTTTATATTGGTCAGGCCTACATGCTCGGCCAAGTGCTGGACCATAACCCGGACCAAGCCATTAAGTATTGGTTCATGGCCGCCGAGGCCGGTAACCCCTTGGGTCAGTATCATATAGGCGTGTCCTATCTGAAGGGCATCGTGCTCGAACAAGATTTAAAGTTAGCCTTTAAATATATTTCCCTCGCCGCCCAGCGGAATTATCCACCGGCCCTGGAATTACTTAAAAAATGGCCTGGTTAACCGCTTTTCTAAAAAAACCAGTTTTTTTTTAATTTTAATTAGATATCTCTCGCCATATGTTTAAACTTAGACAAAATTTCAGTTATTTAAGCTTGTGAGTTTTTACTTAGTCTGATTTTGATGGTTCCAAGTCTGGTTTATTTGGTTTTTGTTGACCAAAGCCCGGCTTTGTTTTGTTGATTTTCTTTAATCAAGCCTTACTTTGATAAGTAAGTAAAACCTGCCTTGGTTAATAAGTTCGCCCAGGGCCCGGCTTAAAGCTGGCCCTGGGGCCATTTGGGCCCTTTATGGGCCGATTTAGCGGTGACCTGACCTTTTGGCTAGGTTAGGCTCAATTTAAGCGCGGCTAATTTGGCCGCCCAGGGGGGCATTAGGAGAGCCATGACCGACCTTTTTTCAAAGGATGCTAAGTTAGCCAGTCCCAATGAACTTTTCGAGCTGGGCCAGGCTCACTATTCGGGAGAAAAAGTCGAACGGGACTTAGAAAAAGCCCTTGAGTTTTGGCGTCTGGCGGCGGAAAAAGGCCACAGAAAAGCCCAATTAAGGCTGGCCGAAGCTTATCGTTATGGCCATGGGGTCAGGGTGGATCATGAAGAGAGCTCTAAATGGTTGGCCCAGGCCGCTCAATGGCACAAGGAAAAAGCCAAGTTTTTAAGCGACCAGGCCATTAAGGTCGAGCCGGGCCTGGATATAGACCTGGTCCAGATCTTTGACTTCTTGCTCCAAGCGGCCGACCTGGGTGAGCCGCTCTCTCAGTACTTGGTTGGTCAGGCTTACCTGGAAGGCCAAGGGCTGAACAAAGATCTGCTTAAAGGCCTGAAATATTTGCGCCTGGCCGCCGATCAGGGTCAAGCCGAGGCTCAGACTTTATTAGGTCTGGCTTACCATCTGGGTGAGGGGCTGGACCAAGATCACTGCCAAGCCATAAAATATTGGCGCCTGGCCGCTGATCAGGGTCAGCCCGACGCCCAGACTTTTTTGGGTGAGTCTTACTATGAAGGTAAAGGGGTGGAGAAAAATATCAGCCAAGCCCACCAATACTGGCGCCTGGCCGCCGAGCGGGGTCATCCCAACGCTCAATATTATTTGGGTGGGGCTTACCACGAAGGTGACGGGGTTAAGCAAGACCTGGGCCAAGCCATGAAATATTGGTTCCAGGGCGCCGAACAGGGGCACGCCCCCTGCCTGTTTAAAGTAGGCTGCGCCTACTATACCGGTGAAGGGGTGGAGGAAAGTCTTAGCCAAGCCCAGAAATATTGGCTCCAGGCCGCCGAGCGGGGCGATTCCGACGCCCAGTATAACATGGGTCTATTTTTCTATACCGGCCAAGGAGTGGAAAAAAACTTCGAAAAAGCTCTTAAATACTGGGTCATGGCCGCCGAGCTGGGTCATCTGGACGCCCAGTTTAACGTGGGCCTGCTTTACTATGACGGCCATGGCGTGGAACGAAATTACGCCCAGGCCTTGAAATACTGGCTCATGGCCGCCGATCAGGGTGAGCACCAGGCTTTGCATAACATCGGCCTACTCTATTATAACGGCCATGGGGTGGAAAAAAATCTCATCACGGCCCTTAAATACTATAAGCTGGCCGCCGCCCGTGGCTCCAAAGCGGCCCAGGAAAAAGTCGCCCAATTAAGGCGCCAAAAATAAGGCCTTTTTGACTTCCAGGGCCGCCAAAGCTAGTTTTTTGGCTTTAGTTTAGCTATTTTAGGCCATAAGGCTAAATTTTTTTACTTTTTCAGGGATTTGAGTTTTTACTGGCCTTGACTTTAAAAGCTCCAAGTCCTGGAAGTTAGGATTTGTTTTGTCAATTTCGCTCTATCAACTTTAACGACTCAAACTTTAATAAGTAAAAACATAAAAAATCCCTTAACCTCTGGACGTTTGGGTTCTAAACTTTCTAGATAAAAAAAATCGACCGATATTTTCTCAATCCCCGTGGGGATTAAGGCTTATCGGTCGATTTTTTTTTGTTTTGAGGCGATTTTTTGGCCAAAAGGCCAGGAAAGAGGGGCTTTAAGCGTAACGCCAGCTGGTTTGTCCGGCTTTGTCTTCCAAGATTACGCCCAGATCGGCCAGTTCTTTTCGGAGACGATCGGCCTCGGCCCAGTCTTTACGGGAACGGGCTTGGTTTCTGGCGGCCACCCGGCTATCGATTTCGGCCTGGCTGAGGCCCTCCGGGGCCTTGGCCTTTAGGGACTCGAGATATTGGGCCGGGCTTTTGGGCCAAAGGGCCAGTTCCTGACCCATGGCCTTTAAGATGTCCAGAGCCTTTTGGCTGGAGGCTTGGTCCTGGGAGCTGACGTATTTATTTAATAAGCGGACCAGCTCAAAGCTATGGCCCAGGGCTTGGGCGGTATTGAGGTCCTCGTTTAGGGCTTGGTCAAAGTTGAGCTTTAGGGCCTGGGCTTCGGCTAAGGGAGCTTGATTGGCCGAGGGCTCATAGCCAACCAAGAGTTCCTCGGCCGCCGCCATGGTCCGATAGACTCGATCCAAGGCCCGGGCCGATTCTTTTAAGCCTTCTTCGGAAAATTCCAGGGGGCTACGGTAGTGTTTGGAGACCAGAAAAAATCTAAGCACCTCGGCCGAGCAGATCTTTAAGATGTCTTTGATGGTAAAGAAGTTTCCCAAAGATTTGGACATTTTTTCATTGTTTATATTGACAAAGCCGTTGTGGGCCCAAATAGTGGCCATGGGCCGGTCGAGGGCGGCGCTTTGGGCCAGTTCGTTTTCGTGGTGGGGAAAGATCAGGTCCTGTCCGCCGCCGTGGAGGTCAAAGCTGGGGCCAAGCAGTCGGGCGCTCATGGTCGAGCACTCGATGTGCCAACCGGGGCGGCCCGGCCCCCAGGGCGAGGGCCAGGACGGTTCATCGGCTTTGGCCGCCTTCCACAGGGCAAAATCCGAGGGATGGACTTTACGATCGTCCACGGCCACCCGGGCTCCGGCTTCCTGTTCGTCGGTCCTACGACCGGAAAGGCAACCGTAGTTGGGGCTTTTTTGCACGTCAAAATAAACGTCGCCATCGATGGCGTAGGCCAGGCCGTTAGCCACGATAGCTTTGACGTCTTCGATCATCTGGGGGATGTAATCGGTGGCCCGGGGGCAGTCGGTTGGGGGCAAGCAATCCAAGGCTTTTAAATCTTCTTCAAAGCTTTTTATGTGATTTTCGGCCAGATCTTTCCAATTAAGGCCTCTTTCCTTGGCTCTGGCAATTATTTTGTCATCAATATCGGTGTAATTGCGAACGTATTTGACTTTATAGCCTAAGGCCAAAAGGTGCCTAACCAAGACGTCAAAGGCCAAGACGGCCCGGGCGTGGCCAATGTGGGCGTCGTCGTAGACCGTGGGCCCGCAGACGTAAATTCCTACTTGACCGGCAACCAGGGGACGTAACTCCTCAAGCTTGTGGGTCATGGTGTTGTAGATCCTTAAACTCTCAGGCAATGGACCTGTCCTTTCAAAAAGGGCCCCAAGGTTGGGGCTGGGAAAAAATGGCGGATGGTAAACTGGAACAAAGACTTTAGAAAAATAAATCCGCCTTAAGAATAAAGATAATAATTTTACAAAATCATGATGACGGCTAAAGGACAAAGGGCAAAAAAAATGGCTATAATTAGCAATTTAGCCAAAAAAAAGCCAGAAGCAATCGATATTTAACCAAGCAAATCTCCCATCAAAATCAAAATTACTAATTAACAGAAAAAATCATCGTTATTTACCAATTTCTATCAAGCCATTTGGTTAAATTAGTTAAAAATAAAAAATATCTTAAAAACTTAACTTAAGGGCTAAAAAAAGCGCTGGCGGCTTTTTCCCAAGCCGGCGGGGCCTAGCCGGATCGGTTATTTACCTTAAACTCATTACCTTTGACCCGTTAAGGGCCCGTTTTCCAAAGCCACAATTCGGGGATGGTCCCCCAAAAACTTCCCTTTTAGTTTACCTTATATAACCTTGCGATTCAAGGCAGGCTCCTTTTAGGCTTAGCCTACTTTGGCTTAACCGCCCGAGGCCAGGCCCGGGCGGTTAAGCCAAAGTCCAAGGGGTCAAACTGGACCATCTTGTCGAGGCGGCCAAGTCGCCTCGGCGGGCCATAAGGGCCGGCCCTCTTGGGCAAGTAAAAAACAGGGGTTTTGGGGGAGAGCCGAAAGGCCGGGGTCAGAAACGGCCAAACGGGAGGAGGGTGGTTGGGCTGGGGAAAAAAAAAGCCCGCGACCTCGAAAAGGCCCAGGCTCAGGGGTTACGATTTTTCTCGGCCCCGGCTGGGGGGTTAATCTCCGAGGGCGATTTTTGGCTAGATTGCGGGTCCATTAACTTGTCTATGTCGCGGCGTTTGATACGCCAATAGCCGCGCTCGCCAATGCGAAAACCAGGCACCTTTCCAGCCCGGACCATGGCCGACAGGGTTTTTGGGCCCACGCCAAGTAACTTGGCCGCCTCGCCAATAGTGAGCACCTTGTCAGGGTCTTCCATTGAAACCTCCGGTGTCCTAACCTTTTGTTAACCATAATGAGAAGTTCACTTTAACGGGTTTAGCCTAATACTTTTCAAGTCCTTTGTCAATTATTAATTTTAGCACTTGGCCCCTTGACCTAAAGGCCCGGCCCATGGCCTGGGCCAGGCCTTGAGCCGGGCCTGGCAGGGGCCTTGGGGCCAAAAAAGCCAAAAAACCACGGCCGGCCCCTGTTTGAAAAACATAACTAAAGGCCAATTGGAGGGCAAAAATCAAAAAATTTAGCTAGTTAAATCAGTAAAAAACATTAAATTATTTTTAGTTCTAGGGTTATCATACCATGGTTTAGTGAATATTTAAAATATTTTTTTAAATTTATGGGCCATAAAAAGCCTGGCTCTGGGCGCTGACCGGGGCCGGGGCCGGCTGGGCTTTTTGCTTAAAAGTTTAATATGGTTTAGCTTTTAGCCATAATAAGACAGTTTGGCTGGCCCTGGGGGGCTGAACGGCTGATTAACAAAGGCCAAAGTAAATATTAGTTTAATTTTATTGGTTTGAAACATTGTAAATTTCAATTTTTTATCTTGGTTAGTTTTTTTAGCTATTTTTTCGCTTA
>JAITJP010000251.1 GCA_031278835.1 Deltaproteobacteria bacterium | reverse complement strand
GGTAGTCATACTCGGCCAAGGGTTTTAGCGAGTCCACTTTGGCCGCCCTGATTTGGACGACCATTTGGTCACGAAAAATAACGATATCAAAATAATCGGGATATTTGTAGCTTAATCCGGACAGGGGCACCTGGTCGCCCACGGTATAGTTGAGGCTTTGACCATCGACTTTGTTCACGGTCATGTCGCCCAAGCTGTAATAATATTCCTCAAAAACTTCGCAGCGGGCCCGCAGCTCGCCAAAAACAAAACCGTGGCGGATTTCGGCCGACGAGTGTATTTGCGTGACTATGCCGCCCCCGGAAACGTCGTAGCCATCGAGTAAAACGAATCGCCCGGTGCCCACGTGTTCCGAGAAAAGATCCACGGGAATGGCTTTCTTTAGGCTGAGTTCGACCACGGCCACTTGGTTTTGCTTAATCTGACCCTGGGCCGGTCTGGGGGCCAAATGGCTCGAGTCGATCAAATGGACTATTTCCTTGACCTGGACCTCGGTCTCGGAAGTGGCCAGTTTCAAGCGATAGCGGGCCTTTTGGTTCAAAGGGGCTTTGCCTAGCCAAAAAATCGAGGCCCTAAAGCGGTCGGCCACCTGGGGGGCCCTCTCGACATGACTGACCAGGTCACCCCGGCGGTTAAAAAATTCGTCCTTGACCATTAGGCCAACCGATTCTCCGTAACCGACCTGGTCTTTGAGGTCTCGATCCAGCCAAGCCGGCAGGGCCACGACCGTGGTCACTTTGCCCCCGGGCGAGATCATGACCTGGTCGCCAAGCCTAAGGCGCCCGGCCTCAACGCGTCCGGCCAAGATCCGGCGATCGTCAAACTTGTAAACGTCTTGGATGGGTAGCCTCAAATCCCTTTCTTCCTCGGGAAAAATCTTCAGTTGATCCAAAGCCTCAATCAGGGTGGGCCCAGTATACCAAGAAAAGTTTTCCGATTTTTTGACCACGTTGTCGCCAAGCAAAGCGGCCAAGGGAATCGAGGGTCCCCGGGCCAAATTGAGTGAATCAAAAAAGCTCCAGGCCTCCCGGGTAATCTCCAAAAAAACTTTTTCCCTAAAAGCCACCAGATCCATTTTGTTGACGATTAATCCGGTTTGCTTTATGCCCAAAAGCGAGAGCATATGGGCATGCCTACGGGACTGCTCTTCCAAGCCCCTTTCGGCGTCCACCACCAAAAAAGCCGCTTGGGCGTCCGAGGCCCCGGAGATCATGTTCTTTAAAAACTCCAGGTGACCCGGGGCGTCAATGATGACGTAAGCGCGTTTTTTGGTCTTAAAGGCCAACTGGGTAGTGTCTATGGTAATGCCTTGAGTTCTTTCTTCTTCAAAAGCGTCAAGAAGATAAGCAAACTCAAAGAGCTTACCCTTTTCCAGGGTCACGGCTTTTATTTTATCAATAGCCCCTTGGGGCAAAGAATTGGTGTCATAAAGCAGCCGTCCAATTACCGTGGATTTGCCATGATCCACGTGACCGGTAAAAACCAGTTTAAGTTTTTCCTGGTTTTCCAAGTTATCAATCTTATCTAGGTTTTCCATCTCTTTCATCACATATACCCGTCTTTTCTAAGCTTTTGCATGGCGTAAGCGTCTTCTTGATCCTGGGCCCGCCCGGCCCTTTCGCTGACCTTGGTCTTTTCCAGTTCCCTGATGATCTCGGTCACGCTTTTGGCCTGGCTTTTTATCTTGGCCGTGCAGGGGGCGCAGCCCAAACTGCGGTAACGTTCCCCGTTTTTGGAAAAATAAAGGTCAATGACCGGAATGTCCTCGGCCTCGATATATCGCCAGATATCAATCTCGCTCCACTGGAGTAGGGGATGAACCCGAACGTGATGACCTTTGGGAAACTCGGTTTTGAATTGACCCCAGAGCTCGGGGGCTTGGTTGACGTAATCCCATTCGTCCCGAAGGTTTCTGACCGAAAAAACCCGCTCCTTGGATCTTGAGCCCTCCTCGTCCCTACGGACCCCGACGATCAGCCCGTCAAAGCCATAGGTTTTGGTCATGTCGTTTAAGGCCTCGGTCTTAAGCGCTTTGCAGCAAACCAGCCGCCCTTTCTCCGGCCCCATGCCCGCCAAAAGGGCCCCTTTGTTCTGGTGAACGATGAGCTCAAGCCCCATCTTGGCCACCACTTGATCCCGAAAGTCAATCATCTCGGGAATTTTGTAACTGGTGTCCACGTGAATGAAAGGAAAGGGGCAGTGGCCAAAAAAGGCCTTCTTGGCCAGCCACAAAAGTACCGTCGAGTCTTTGCCAATGGACCATAGTAAGCCCAACCGGCCAAGCCGGCTATAGGCTTCCCGCAAAATAAAAACACTGTACGCTTCAAGTGACCTAAGATGATTCATTTACTTATCTCAAAGCCCGCCCAGCTCATTTAAAAGCCGGCGCCTAAAAAAAATTAAAAAAAACAAAAAGCCCCAAACCAAGCCAGCTTTTTAATAGCCGTCCGGTCGCCCCGGTTCGGTTACGATTTGTTCAAAAAAGCCTGGGCCCTGAAGCCACCACCTTAACCTAATGGGCAGAGCCTTCTCCCTTTGGCCAAAGTCCGTCTGGCCTTCCAGGTTTTCTCCGACCACGGTCAAAACCAAGCCTCGGCCGCCCAGGCCCGGATGGAGAGCCAGACCGATGGCCCGGTGCGGGCAGGCCTTAAGACAAGCCCCGCAGCCCCAGCACCTATCCGGTTCCAAGATCCGGACCGTCTTATCTTCACCCATGACCAGCAAATCGCCCGGGCAAACCGACAAACACCCGCGGCAAGCCCGGCACAATTCCTTAAACACTCTAGCTCCCATGAGACCCTCTCCAAAAATGGCCCATGGCCCCAAGCTTTTCCCGGGCCAAGATCTGGGCCGCTTAAAAAAAATACAAAACTATCTAAACCTGGTGCTGGTAGAAATCGCCTTTGACCAAGGGCCTTAAAATGGTTTCCACGCGATGGCCCAAAAATACCGAGTTTACGTAGCAAAGAAAATCATCACTTGTTTCGGGATAGTCGGAATACTCGCCAAAACCCGGCCACCTGGTTTCCTTCCTGGCCTCAAGATGGGCGATTAAACTTCTGGCCACGACCAGGGCCTCTTGGCTTTCCCATAAGCCAATCAGACTTCTTTGGTCCGGGGCGGTTAAACTCTCGCCCAGCTCGATTAATTGGTTTATTTTTTCCGCGGCCAAGCCCAGTTCCCTTTGGTTGTAACGATAGTTGGCCAAAATGCCCCCGGCGTACAGGTCCATGGTTTTTTGAAGGGCCTCGGTAAGTTCCCGGGCCCCATAAAGGCTGGTTTTTTCCATCTTCCGAGAAAGCTTGGCCCTTAGTTGGCAAGCCGCCTCCCGGGCCAATCTGGCCGCCGGCCTGGTGGGGTCAAGACCAAGGCCCCCACTACTTCGCCTTGACAGGGCCTCGGAGACGCTTTGGGCGGCAATCTCGCCCTCGGCCATGCTCCCGGTCACGTATTTTTGCGGAGCCCCGCCGGCCGCGTCGCCCACGGCCCAAAGGCCCTCAATGGTTGTCCGGCGCTCGGTGTCAACCCAATAGCCCCCGGCCGTGTGACCGCCCTGGACATAGGGCTCACTGGCCCCAATCTCGACTTTTATGCTTTCTTCAAAATCGCTCCCAGCAAGGCCCCCCTCAAAAGCCCCATTCTTTCCCCGCAAACCAGCTTCCAGGGCCGCCTCGGCCCAGCCCAAAAGTTCTTCCTCAGAAGCCCTTTCAATAAAACCCGCCTCCATTGGTCCATAAGTACCACCAAGGCCCCCAACAAAGTCCCGTTCCCCTGGCTCCTGACCGGCTTTCTTTTCCAAGGCCCATCTTTCTTCCAAAAGCTTTAAGGTCTGGGCCGGGCACATGTTTAAATAAGCCCGATAAAGTTCTTCCCGGACCCCGGAATTGGCCTTAACCGAGAGATAACAAGGCCCCCGCCCGGCGGCCATTTCCCGCCTGGCCGCCAAGACCCTTTGGGAAGTCGTTTTTCCATAGGAACTTTCATAGGCCCAGCCCAAGCCATTGACCTGCTCGGCCCCGGCCCCCAAAGCCAAGGTCCCGGTTGGGGC
>JAITJP010000218.1 GCA_031278835.1 Deltaproteobacteria bacterium | reverse complement strand
CTAATTTAAAAAATAAAAATTTAAAAACTTTCTTACAAAGATGGCCAAATATCACTAAGACCCTCTCTAAGGCCAACTTGGGCTTGAAAATTTAAGAAGGCTCGGGCCCGCTCCATGCTGGCCACCGATTGAAGGGGATCGCCCAAACGGGCCGGCCCATGAAGCGGCGGCGGGCTGCCCGGGAAGCGCTCCTTAATCAGGCTAAGAAGTTCCAAAATGCTGTCAGCCCTGCCCGTGCCGACGTTAAAAAGACTTGGCCCGGGATCTTTAACCTGGGCGGCCAGGATTAGGGCCCTGACCACGTCGGCCACGTGGATAAAATCCCTGGTTTGCCGCCCGTTGCCGTAAATAAGGGGGGCTTGGTTATTTTTTAGGGCCTCAAAAAAAATGGGAATGACCCCGGCCTCGGATCCGCTGGCCGTTTGCCTGGGCCCGTAAACGTTAAAAAACCTTAAGCTAATGGTTTCCAAGCCGGTTGATTCATAAAAATAGCGGCCCAGATGTTCGACCATTAGTTTTACCACGGCGTAGGGACTGTCCGGACTGGGGGCCAAATCTTCGCCATGCGGGGCCGGCAAGGTGCCATAAACGGCGCTAGATGAGGCGTAGACCAGCCTTTTGACCCCCAATTTGGCGGCCAGCTCCATCAGGTTTAGGCTGCCTTGGCCGTTTATCTCCAAACACAGCGAGGGTTCCAGTTGACTCCGAGGCACCGAGGACATGGCCGCCAAATGAAAAACCAGCCCCACGCCGCCCAAAACATTTTCCAAAAGGTCTCGGTCCCTAATATCGCCTTTGATAAATTCAAAAAATTCCTTGGCCCCACTAACTTTGGACAAATTAGCCAGTTTACCCCCAGAGAGGTTATCCAGGACCCGGACCTTAAGCCCCTGGTTGACCAGGGCCTCAACCAAATGGGAGCCAATAAAGCCGGCCCCGCCGGTTACCAAAACCGGCTGGTCAATTTTTTCTTTAAACAAAACGGACAAGTGGGCCCCCACTCCAGCCGCACGGCCTGGCGGCCTTAGCGGCTGTAGCCGAACCAAGCGGTTTTAAACCAGCGCTGATCGATAATATCCCTAAAGGCCGGTTCCAATCTGGCTTCACTTAAAGATGGCCAAAATAGATTGCTTTGGTCGCTAACCTGGTGAGCCAGATAGGGAATCAAGGCCTCGGGCTGATCGCTCCAGGCCGCCCACCTGGCCCGGGAATACCTTGTCGAGCCCGGACTGTCTTTCTCGGCCAAGTCCCAACTGACCTGGGCCGATTCCAGCAAAAACTCTTTGTCTTTTTTTACCAAAAGGCTCATTTCGGAAAAAAGTAGCCCCTGTTCGGCCAAAATCAAGGCCCGCAAGCTCGGCCCAACGGCCGGCCCGGCCCCGATGGCCGGCTCGGCCACTGGGGCCGGTTGGTTGGCCCTGGGGCTTAATTTGGAGCCATCATCCTCGAGCCCGGGCAGGGCTTTTAAAGCCGAGCTCAAGTACAAATTGGCTAAACGAAAAAAGGCCATCTGGTCAAGGTCGGTGGGATAGCCCGAGGCGGCCAGGCGGCGAAAAAGGCCGGCTAGGCGGTATTGATACCAGGCCGGGAGCAGCTCCGGTTTGGCCGACGTAACCAAGCGGCTTAGTTCCATTTTGACCGTGGAGCCAAAGCGCTCTTGAAAGCTGGCCGAAAGCAGGGTGGCCCCGGGGCTAGGCTCCGGGGATAAAAAGCCCCGGTTTTCGGGATTGACGTAACTCCAGGGCCTGGGCATGGGGGTATTGTTTGGCGACAAGCCCAAAGTGGCCAGACTGGTGGGCGCCCTTTCCACTTCCGAGAGAAGCCCCAAGCCCGTTTCAATACTGACCAGGGCCTTTTCAAAAGCTTGCCGGGCCGAAAGGGAGTCGGAAAAAACCAGATCGTCTGGCCAATTGGGCGTGGTGGCCAACAAAGAATAAAGCGATAGGCCCAGGGCGAAACGGTAATCGGGTTCCTTGGCATCGATAAAAACCAATCTCTGGCAAATATCCACCAAAAGGCGAAGGCCTTGAGCCCTAAGCCCGGGCGAGTTTTCCGAGGCCCACCAAACCCGATCGGCCATTTTTCTTAAATCTTCGATTTGCCCGGAATTTGAAAGCAAATATTGATTAAAGGCTGAAAAAGCCTCGGCCGTCAGTCTATTTTTGGCCTCATGGTCAGGGGTGCCCAGTTCCATGAAATTTAAAAAATCATGGCCTCGGTCAAGCCAGGCCCCGGGCGTATTGGGGTCTCGGCTTATGGCCCTAAGGGCCAAGCGGTTTGATTGGTCCAATAGTTCACTAAACTCCTGGTCGGCTTTAAAGGTGGCCAGTTTAAGGAGTATCCGGGAGACCGATTTTAGGTAACTTAGGCGGTCCGGGTCAAGCTCCATGGCCGCCTGATATTTTTCCTTGGCCAGTTCCAAAACCTGGTTAACGCGAACCAAGCGATCGCTCTCATCCAAGAGATTTAAATAAGCCAGATCCGGATAGGTTTTTTGCTCCAAAAGGCTGCCCCACTCATAAAGGGCTTGGTCTTTTTTGGGATTTTTTTCAAAATAGCTTTTAAATTTTTCCCCGGCCATTTGGAAATAGCCCTGCCAGACCCGGTAATCGGCTTGGCGAGAGGACCTGGCGTAATAATCCCGGCCCCAGGCCGCCCAAAAAGACGGGTCATTGGGAAATTTTTTAATGATGAGCTGGTAAAGGCTGTCCTTTAAAGTCCACAAGGCTAAAAGGCTATCGTTATCCGGGGCCAGTAAATCGGCTTGATCCAGGTTACTGGTTAGGGCGGTAAACTCAAACAAATCCAAGGGCATTTTTAAGGCCAGTTTATAGAGTTCCAGGGCTTCCAAAAACAA
>JAITJP010000154.1 GCA_031278835.1 Deltaproteobacteria bacterium | reverse complement strand
GCCAGGCCACTCCCGGCCAGGCTGATGATGATTCAAGTTCTAAATCATGTTTATTTATACTTATATTTGTGTTGGTTTTAATAGGTTTTTATATACTTACTTTCAAGTATCAAAAGGCCTATTATGAGATGTTATTAAAGCCATATTTTCAAGATAATCCAGAGATAAAAAAAGAAGGCCATATTCAACCATGGCCTGATAAGCCATGAGCTTCGATTGTTAAAAATAATGGTGATAATTCCATGGTTCCGAGCATTGCGGCTGTTTTTAACAAGCTAGGGCTAGCCAATATTCAAGATAATCCCATTATTCCAGACGATCCTGATAATTAAATTGACAAATGGCTCATAGCTATTTGGAAAACCCGGGAAAAAAGATTAAAAAAATAGATATATTAAGAACATATTAGAGAAGGCTTAAAAATAAAGGCCTCTTGGCTTAGATTATTGAGGCTAACACTCTGATAAATCAAGAAATTTTGCTCAAGCTAATTGAGGTCAGCGCGGTATTTGAGACAATCAAGGCCGGGCCGGCCTCTTTTTTTTTTATTTTTTAAAGTCAAATTAAGCGATCCAGCCCTGGTTTTGGGTCCTGGGCTTATGATGACTTGAATGGCCCCTTAAAGCCAAGCTAGCCCCATAAAAAATGGCCAGGCCCTAGGCCATAGACTTACCAAAGTTTAAAGGCCGCGAAGGTGATTGATCATAGTAGCGGAGAATTGAGAGTTTACTTAGGGGGGCGGGAAATCGATTTGGCCTAGGGCCGGGCATTTTTTTAATTGGCTGACCCGCCGGCCCAGAGCTACAGGCCTTGGTAAAGACAGGCTTTGCGCTAGGTTTGATTAAACCTTTGACTCAACAAAAAAAAATTAACCAGACCCTTTATAATCCGCGAAAGATCTAGTAAAATGAGCTAGCTGACTTTTGGAGCCAAAGCTCTAAGGCCTTAAATCCAGTTTTTCATAGGTAATTTTGAGCTCAAAAACTGAGAGCAAGCTTTAAGTATCTGAGAAAGTTAGAAAATATCTACTGACCAGGAGAAAATTATTGGGATTTTTTTAGATTAAAAAGTTAAAAATAATAAATTTATATATTTATTTTTATATACTTTAATAAAAATAATAATAACACCATTTAATTTATAAATTACAATAATAGATTAATATAAATATATACAGTTTTCTGAAAGCGTAATATTATTGAAAAATATAATATTGTTAAGTGTTTTCATGGTAAATAAATAACAAGGCAAAAAATGCCTATTTTATTTTCAACTTATCTAGAGCCTTAATAAACGACTTATGTCATAGAGGATCTATTTTTAAGAACTATTAGGTAATAATCATTTTTATGTTTAATTATCTAACGTTAGGAGAAATCATATGAAACTTTTTCGTAATTTTCTTGTTAGTGGCTTTGTTGGGCTCTTGGCTTTATTGGCCGGCCTAACCGGTGCTGGGGCCGAAGATATCGATTGGACCGGTACCAACTACATGATGGTTCCCGATCCAACTTTACCTCCAGGATTTTACGCCTTAATACCCAAAAACGATACCTCGGGCAATATGATTATTTTACAGGCCACTTTGCCAGGTTCTGTCTTTGGAGGCTATTCTTATCAGGCCACTGGGCCAGCCTTAAGCCAAAACAATCAGATAATAAACAGACAACTTGATATTGTAATAAAAAATAATGTTTATGGTGGTTACGCCCAAAGCGATGATAATCAGGCCCAAGCTAATAGTAATCATATTACATTTAATGATGTTAAATTTAATGAAATAGTCACAGGTGGCTATGCCGAAACTCTATCATCAAGAGCTGAAGCTAATGATAATATTATACAAATTACTACTATAGGTCATTATGGTTATCCTAGTCGTTATATTAAGGGTGGTAGCGCTTATTCAGATACAGGAGATGCTTATTCAGAAAGAAATAAAGTTGATTTAAAAGAAATAACATTAGATGATTATTATAGTTTATATATTACTGGTGGTGAATCGGAAGGGGCTAAAGCCTATACCATGGAAAATCAAGTAAGTATTGAAAATGCGCAATTTAAAAATATGAATATATTAGGTGGTTATAGTATCACTTATTTAACAGATGCCATTTCAAATGATAATAAAGTTTCTCTAACTAATCTATCTGGCCCAAATGGAACTCCGGCTGGAAGCGTGATTGGCGGAGCGGTAAGCGTTGACTATTATAGTGGGGCGAGTTCTTCTAATGGCTCTGTTGAGGCTTCAAATAACAATTTAAATATAGAAAATAGCAATATTAAAACTATTTATGGCGCTCAAGTAGAAGTTTATGGAAGTGATCCTGTAAATGTTAATTTAAAAGCCAATGAAAATGAATTAACTATCAAAGGAGGAAAGTATACGGAAGTTTCTGGTACTTTTATAATGTTTGATTCTGATGATATAATTCTCTCTTCCTTTGAAGTTACTGATAATATTGTTACTATTGAAGATGTCACTTCTATTGATTATCTTACCGGCTTTACAGGTTATATCAATAATGACTTGGCAGAGGAATTCAGTAATGGTGTTTTTATTGGTAATACCTTAAATGTTATTTCATCTCGTAGTCAGGGTACTTTAGTAACTTACCTAACTAATTTCCAAAATTATAATTTTACCTTTACCGATCCAGAGGCCGTGGCTTTAACTCTTGACAGTTCTGGAGAAATTAATCTTAATAATAGTGTTATTCAAAGTGTAAATACCAATAACGACCTTGGTAAATTTAATGATGGATATTTAACTACCGGCGCTGAACTTATACTAATTGACGCTACCACTAATGGTGGAACTATTACTTTTGGTGATTTTGACCAAAGCAGCGTTACCGGAAAACATGGTTCAACCATGGTTTATAATTTTGTCCTGGATAAGTCGACCGGGAATTTAGTGGCCAAGATCGTCGATGAAGGCCTTAGTCAGGACAGTAAAGCCTTTTCGGAAGGCCTGGTTGGTTCGATAAGTAGTATTATTTTTGGATCCGATCAGCTTTCTTCGACCCTGATTAACGAGGCCATGGAAGCGGCCACCTTGGCTAATATTAGCGGCGGCCTTCCCCTTGGCACTTTTGGCACGGCTTCGGGCGGCAGTCTTAGATACAAGAGCGGCTCACATGTTGACGTCAATTCATTTCACCTTTCCGTGGGTCTTTCCTATGGGGCCGACTTAACCTCGGGCCGCCTAACCCTGGGTATTTTTGGCGAATACGGCCTGGGTAGTTACGATACCTATAATTCCTTTCCCAGCCTGGGGGTGGTTTTGGGCCATGGGCAGACCAAGTACTTAGGCATTGGTTTATTGGGCCGTTTTGAGTTGGCCCCAAGTTCTAGGGGTAATTTCTATGCCGAGCTGACGGCCAGATTGGGCACGGTTGAAAACGAATTTTGGAGCGATGATTTATTGCCCGAGCAAAGGGTCAAGTACTCATCGAGAAGCCCTTACCATGGGCTCCACCTTGGGCTGGGCTACAAATGGAAGGTTTCTGAGTCAGGGCTCTTGGACACCTATGTAAAATATCTGTGGAACCAGCAAAAGGGCGACCAGGTGGTGGTTTCGACCGGGGAGAAGATTTCTTTTAGGGCTGTCAATTCTCATCGAGTCAGAGTTGGGGCCAGGTACACCCAGGCCATTAACGAATATGTCAAGCCCTATATTGGGGCGGCCTACGAACATGAGTTTGATGGCCGGGCCAGGGCCTATACCAATGGCTTGGCCATTGAGGCCCCCAGCTTAAGGGGCGGAACCGGGATAGGTGAATTGGGTATTAAGTTTACTTCCGGAAGGGGCGGCCGGCTTAGTTTGGATCTGGGCCTCCAAGGTTATTTGGGTAAACGCCAAGGCTTTTCCGGCAGTTTGACCTTTAACCTGGAGTTTTAAGGAGAGGGCCGGGCTATGGGCTGGTTTTTTGAAAGGGCCAGCCCTGTGGGCTGATTTGGGGCCAGTTTAGGCCAGCTCTGAGGTTGGTAATTGGGGGTTTTTGGGCCGGCCTTTTGGCGGTATAATCAGGGACAGACCAAGGTGAACAAATTTATGAGATTTTGTTAAAGTTTTCTGGCCGGCTCGCCGATAAGAAAGGTGTAAAATAGGCCCGCGGGTCTGATTGGGGCCGGTAGGAGGTGTGAGATGTTGGTTAGCTCTGACTTTTTAGGCTATTTGGCCCGAAAAAAAGAAACTGAGAAAAAGTCCGGCCCGTTGGTCCAGGCGGCTTTGAAGTCCTCGCCCGGCGGGAAGGAAAAAAGCCCTCCGGTGGCCATCGAGTCAAACGAGCAAAACAAGGCTCAACTTAACCAAGAAGTGGAATACTTAAACGAAAAAACTTCCACGGTCAACGTGGTTTTGTAGATATTTTTCGAGAGTTGGCGGTTATTTTTGTCCGGCGGTTTTGGGAAAAAATTTTCCCAGGGCCGTCGGTTTTTCTTTTGGCCAAGAGTCGAGGAATTTCTGCCTTAGGGGAGAAACTCCTCGACTCGGATGAGGCGGACCTGACGGACCGTTTCCAGGTCTTGGGTCACCTTTAGGGCTTTTTGCAAGTCACTTTCCAGGGCCTTGTGGGTCAAAAGAACCAGATCCACCCAGCCGGATTGGTGGTTTTGGCCCCGTTGGATGACTTGGGCGATACTGATGTTGTAGTGGCCCATAACCCCGCTTATGGAGGAAAGAACCCCGGGGCGATCGAGCACGGTTAAGCGCAGGTAGTAGCCCAGGAGGGCCTCGGACATGGGCATGACCGCTTCGGATTTTAGGTTACGCCAGCCCAGGATGGGCGGCCGCAGGCTGGACTCGATAGACTGGTGACTGCGGGCCACCTCGATAATGTCACCGACCACCGAGGAAGCCGTGGGCATCATGCCGGCCCCGGGACCGGACAGGAAGATATCGCCCGAGGCGTGACCGCGGATCATGATGGCGTTTAGGACCCCGTTTACCCCGGCCAAGAGGTGATCGGCCGGCAGCATGGTCGGGTGGAGGCGCACTTCCAAGGGCCCTTGGCCGTTCCGCAGGCAGGAGACGGCCAAAAGCTTGATGACGTAACCAAATTCAGCGGCAAAGGAAAAATCTATGGGATCGAGTTTGGTAATGCCCTCGATGTGAATTTCGTTAAGTTTGGGCAAAACCCCGTAGGCCAAGGCCGAGAGCAGCAGCAGTTTATGGGCGGCGTCCAGGCCCTCCACGTCGGTAGTGGGATCGGCCTCGGCGTAACCGGCCTGTTGGGCCTCGGCCAGAGCTTGATTAAAAGTCAGGGCGTCTTTGGACATGCGAGTCATGATGTGATTGGTGGTGCCGTTTAAGATGCCGTAGAGCGACTGGATGCGATTGGCCGTCAGGCCTTCTTTTAAGGTTCTGATGACCGGGATGGCCCCGGCCACGGCCGCCTCAAACATGACGTCTCGGTTAACTTCGGCGGCTTTTTTAAAGATCTCCAAGCCATGGGTGGCCAGTAAGGCCTTATTGGCCGTGACCACGTGCTGACCGGCCTCCAGGGCCCGTAAGATGTAAGTTCGGGCCGGTTCCAAGCCGCCCATTAGTTCGCAGACCACCTGGATTTCGGGGTTACCGACCACTTGGCTGGGATCGGTAGTGAGGAGCTCGGCATCAAAGTCAAAATTCCTAAGGGCGGTAACATCTCTAACCAAACACTTGGCCAGTCTTAGGGGCCAGCCCAGCTTATCGGAGAGTAGGCCGCCCTCGGTTTTAATGAGCTTGGCCACCCCGGCCCCAACGTTGCCGTAGCCTAAAAGTCCAACCGTCGTTAACATAACTTATCCTTACAGGGAAGCTGGGCCGGGCTTGGGCCGCCTTGGAGGTGAAGAAGGCGCCTAGTTGGCCCGGAAAAATGGTGAAAAGCCAAGGCCGGCTGGGGCTGAGTTTTTAGCGTAAAAACTCACTGGCTTGGGACATGATTCGGTCAAACCATTCGTCGACCTGGGACTCGTATTTGGCTAGGGTAGGGAAGGGATCCTCGTGACGATAGGGGTAGCTGGGCTTAATTAGGCTGACCGGGATGTCGATCTGGGAGCGGGCCCCCTGGAGGGTCCTAAGGACCTCGGCGGCCGGGACCACGCTGTCCTTTTCCAGGGCCAGGGCCAGAATTCGTGAGGAGAGGGCTTTTAGGCGCTCTTCTCGGTAGTCTTGGCCGGAATCAAGATCGAGCATGGCCAGAAAGCTTTGGCCCAGGGGGGTTTGGCCCAGGTGAAAATCCAAGTGGGGGTCATTTTGGCGATTGGCCTTAAGATCGGTTAGCAAAAAAGTTGAAAGGCTATGGTTGGCCAGAGAATCGATGATAAATTTCGAGGTGGCCTTCATGCGACTAAAAACCGGACCGCCGCAAAAAAGAACCAAACGGGACTTGGAGAAGAGATTTTCCGGGTTGGTCATGAAAACTATTTCAGAAATAAAGGTGCCAATTGAGTAAGTAAAGAAATCAATACTGGAATTGGGGGCAAAGGCCGGGTGTTGGCCCGCGATAATGGCTTTAACCAGGGCCACCAGGTCCTCAAACATCTGCAGGCCAGACCAAAAAAATCTGGCTGGATCCTTTTGCAGCCGAAAGCTGATGGCGGCGTTGGAAAGGCTGCCCTCTTCAAGGTCAGGGTAAAGGCTTTTTCGCCACTGGCTAAGCGAGCGCATCAGCTTGGCCTCGGTCCAAAGGGCTGGCGATCTATTCATATGAAAGGAAGTTGGGAACAAAAGGACGCTTTTTTTAGTGTTTCTAGCCAGATAAACGGCCATGGGTAGGTATTTATCCCAAAAACGTTCGTTTAATCCGTGCAAAAGTATGATGGCTTGGGAGGATTTGGGCGGGTCTTTGGGCCCAATGACAAAGTAGCGAAAGTTAAGGTTTTCGTCGATTTGCGGGTCAAGTTTATCAAAGAGATCGGCTAGTTGGCTGGCCTGGGCTTCAGGGCCTAAGCGTTTGAGTAAATCATCAGGGGGCGCCCCGGGCTTTTGGCCGATCCATTTGGTGCCGCTGGAGTGGAAATCGTAATTTCGCAAGATTAAATCGCTAGTTAGGTCGATTTCCCGGGGCTCCAGAGAGAAGATTTCCTTAAGGTGATTATGAAGGCTCAGATGGGACATGGGTTTTTTTTGTGTTTTTTATTGATTTGACATTGGGGCTTAAGACCAAAACTCAAGCTCTGGCCCCAAAGGGGCGGGACTTGGCTTTTGAGTTTAAAAAATAAAGGCTTAAAGGCTTAGGGGATGGTCAGGGTTAAGTGTAGAGCCGCTGGGTCGGGGTCGCGGTCTAGGCCTCGGTACAAGGGATCGCCGTAGCGGGCAAAGGAATCGTGACCGTCGAGATCCCATTCGTAGATGGTTGAGCCCAGGCTTAGGGCCACGGTCAGTTCGGCCGGGTAGTCGACCACGATGTCGCCGCCCTTTAAGGCCTTACGATCGTAGATGCCGATGGGTTCGATGACCACTTCCAGTTGGCCTTGGGCATTGGTGGTGCCTTGGCCCGAGGCCGGGCTTAGTAGGGTAGCCGGGGCTTTGACCGAGATGGAGACTTTTTTATGGCTGAGGGCCGCGTATCTGGACTCGCTTTCAAAGGTTAAAAGCAGCCGGCGGGGGCCCGGGGTGACCACCTGGGTGTCTTTGAGCTTATCCAAATAGCGATTTGGCGAGGCGCAAGACGGCAGGGCCAGGATCAGTAAGACCAGGCTTATGATTAAGCCAGCGGCCGGGCCGGCCGCTGGTTTTTTCTTAGGGGCTAAGGGGGGCGACATAAGTTTGGGCTGGGCTGGGGCGCCTGGGTCAGACAAAGGCGCCGTCCCGATTGGCCTCGGAATCCTTGGGGCCGTTTTGGCGACCGCGGCCCTTAAAGGGCCGGCGTCCGCGCTGGTTGTCTTTTTTGGCCTCGCCGGATTTGGGGCCGTGACGGGCCGGGTGTTCGCCGGGGTGGCGAGGGCCGTTGTCCTCATCGCCAGGATAGTCAGAGCCAGGCAGTGGGCCGTCCAGGCCGTTTGAGGCCGGGTGGGCCCCGTAATCGGCCGCCTCCAGGCTGGCCTCCTCGTCATCGTAGAGTCCGGAGACCCGGCCCGGTTTTAGGACCTCGGCCTCGTGGACCTTACGGCTCGATTCCACTTCGAACTGGCCCGGGGGCAGGTTGGTATCGCCCGAGACCAGGATCTT
>JAITJP010000088.1 GCA_031278835.1 Deltaproteobacteria bacterium | reverse complement strand
TTTTATCTTTTTTAAGCTTTGATCGTCCAAAGGAAACTTGTTCATTCTAAGTTGAAAATTAGGCCCCAAAAACTGGGCCAAAGTGTAAGCCAAGGAGTTGGGCTGTTCGCGTATTTCCTGTAAGAAAAAGGGCCTATGGCCCTTTTCGTTTTTCGAAACGGGCCGCTCTACCGTATGGTCCTTTCCGTTTTTTGAAACGGGCCGCTTGACCGAATCATCCCGCACGATGGCCACCTCTTTGATTTAGCCTGATTTTTTGAACCCTAAGGACAGCCCCAAGGCCCCAAAGCTTATTTAAATTCATTTCAAACTCCAAAAATCGCTCCATAAGGCTCAGGGCCAAAGCCAGCCCTAATTGTGCCCTCCAAGGAGGGGAGAATTTACCCTTGGGCTCATAAAAGCCAAAAAACAAAAAAAGCACCGGGCCAATCCATCATTCACAAAATAAGCCCAAAGCCACCTTTCCCATAAACGGGCAGAAATCAAAAACAACCCAGCCCAATTTTGTTACATTTTACCAAAAAAAAGCCCCGGCGGCAAAATAACTCACGAAAATTTACTAAAAACTAAGCCCAGACTCAAATAAAGAGCCAAGGCCCAGGCTCAAAAACTCTTTTTTAAGCTTTTACTTATTGGCTTTATTGATTTTTTTACCAAATTAATGTCCGCCCGGCCCTGACTGGCCCGGGTCCTTTTTCCCGCCCCCCTTGGCCGGGGCTTTGGCCTTGGCCGCCGCCGAGAAGTTTATGACTGGTTTGTTTGGGGCCGATTTTTTGGAGTCCGTTTTTTTGGGAGCCGGTTTTTTGGGAGCCGGTTTTTTTGGGGCCGTTTTTGTGGCAGCCGGTTTTTTGGAGGCCTTGACCGCAGCGCCTTTAAAATCTTTTTCCAAAGGGCCGATATTTGGGTCACATTGTTTTGAGGCGTAAGCAAAGCTTTGAGGGCCCTGGTCATCGGCCCCGTCACCGTTTTGGCAAAAGACCTGGCCGATAATTTCACCCCGCTCGTTTAGCTCATAAACATGACCATCGTCGGTAAAGCGCATGTCATTTAAGGTCATATGGGGCGCCAGTTTGACCATTTCGTCTAATTCCACGTTATTTAAGTGACAATAGGCCCCGATTTCGGCCTTGGCCCCCACTTTGGTATTGCCGGTCAAGATGACCCCGGGTTCCAAATGGACCCCGCCGGCCAGTTTTACGCTGGGCTCGATATAGGTGGTAGCCGGATCGTCCATGACCACGCCCGAAAAAAGCCAACTATCGTTGACTCGGCAGCGCAAAACCGTTTGGGCAAAGGCCAGTTCTCGGCAATCGTTGATGCCCTGGACTTCCAGGTGGTCGGGGCTCTGGACGGCCGATGACAGATGGCCCTTGGCTCTGACCTCGGCCACAATGTCGGTTAAATAAAATTCTTTTTGGGCGTTATTGTTTTTTATATTAAAAATATTATCTTTTAAAGTCTGACAATCAATGACATAAATACTACTATTAATCTCGTTAATGGTGAGTTCTTGGGGCGAGGCGTCTTTATCCTCGACTATTTTTTCAAGCCAACCATTTTTGTCCCTAATTATTCGGCCATAACCGCTGGGATCTTCCAACCGGCAGGTTAAAACGCTTAGCCGGGTGCCCAAGGCCTTATGGGCGTCCAAAAAATCCAAGAGGGTTTGGGGCGAAATCAAAGGCACGTCGCCGGGCAGTATAACCACGGGCCCGTTAAAGTCTTTAAGCTCCTTGGTGGCCGTCTGAACGGCCTGACCGGTGCCCTGGGGATTTTCTTGCCGGGCGAAAATGGCCCCAAAGGAATCGATTTTTTCTTCGACCTGGTCGGCCCCGTAACCGGTCACCACCACCAGCCTGGCTGGCTTTAAATATCGGGCGGCGTTTAAGACGTGGGCGATTATGGGCCGGCCCATGAGCGGATGTAAGACCTTGGGAATCGGGGAGTTCATCCTGGTGCCCTTGCCGGCGGCCAAAACGACCACGGCCGGGTCCGTGGACGGCGCCGGCCCGCTCGACTTGGAGGCAACTTTTTTGTTGGCCATAACTGTGTCCCTAAACAAAAAGAATTCTTTGAGGCTTAAACATGAGGCAAAAAAATCCAGGGCCTGTTTTTAAAAATTCTCCACAAAAAACCGGCCGCTTTAAGGTCAAAAAAAGACGGCCATTTCAGCCAATGGCCGCGACCAGGCCCTAAAAAAAACTATACTTTGAGGCGTAAACGTGGGGAGGCTCTCGCGATTGAAACTGGCGATGTTTCTAAAAAAAATAACGCTTTGAAGCGTAAAGGGGAGGGGCTCTCGCGAAGGGCTGGTGAAATTATACCAAAAATCTCCCGAAATTGATACGTTCCCGCTAAACCAGCCTAACGAATAAACCTTCCCTACTCCCACCGGCCCAAGCCCTGGGCCGGGCCCCAAAAAGCCCATCTCTAGGCCTTGATGGTAAAAAAAACCCTCCTGATAAATTTCTCAGCCCAGCCAAGGCAAGTGGTCATGGCGAAAGTAAAGACCATCAGATTTTAACTCTAGAGCTGGCCTTTGGCTAACTAATGATTGAGTAATGATTATATTTATATAATTCGTATTGTAAAAAAAAACCACCAGGCTTTGTTTCATTACCTTTCATTATTTAGGCGACACCAGCCGGCCATTTTTGACCTAGCCCATAAGGCTCCCTATGCTAGGTTTGGTGGTAAAATCTCTAATTTTTTCGCTGAGCTGGCCATGAGCCGGATTATTACCTCCAAAGGTTTTGCGCTCATCGTGATTTACAAAAAAATCTAAAAAATATTAATGAAAAACACTAATATCTATTATATAGCGCATTTTGTAACATAAAAAATAAATTTAATCAAGAGTTTGAATTTATCTATAAAATTTAAATAATTAATGAAGAAATTAAACTTGAATTAATTAAACTTTTGCTCTATTTAAACTATTTTTGATCTCAAAATCTTGACTAATGATATTTTAGATTATCTTACGAATAAGAAGTAAATTATGATAGAAAAACATGAAAGAGCTTTATT